>JBMNOD010000083.1:0-16034 GCA_050942875.1 Kiritimatiellia bacterium | reverse complement strand
CATCAACCAACGCAGGTAAATTTTCCGGGGTCTGGGGCAGCGCCCCAGCGGAAACTCCTCACTCCTCTCTACGCTCTCCTCACTAAAAGAGGGGTCTGGGGCAGCGCCCCAGCGGAAACTCCTCACTCCTCTCTACGCTCTCCTCACTAAAAGAGGGGTCTGGGGCAGCGCCCCAGCGGAAGCTCCTCACTCCTCTCTACGCTCTCCTCACTAAAAGAGGGGTCTGGGGCAGCGCCCCAGCGGAAGCTCCTCACTCCTCTCTACGCTCTCCTCACTAAAACTAACCCCTAATCCCTAACTCCCCTTGCTCTCCTCCCTCACCATCCCCCAACAGGAAATCCGCTTCCGCGAATCGCTCAAGGTCGTGCCCGTGCACAACGCCGGCGTCCGGATCGTCGAGAGCGACGACCCCGACGAACTCGTCATCGAAGTCCAGCTTCGCTACGAAGGCGCGGTGATGAAAGCCTTGCAACGCCTCTTCAAGCTCCGCCCCGCCAAGCGCTACGTCCTCGACGGCATCGGCCGCAAGGTGTACGAAGCGGTGGACGGACGCAAGACCTTCGAGCAGCTCATCGACGAATTCTCCGCGCGCGAAAAGCTGACCTTCTTCGAGTCCCGCGCCCTCCTCGGCCAGTACTTCCAGACCCTCACCCGCCGCGGCGTCATCGTCGCCACCCTGCCCCGTCCCGACTAAATCGATTTCTATTTGCATTTCCGCTTTGATTGCGGCATGATAAAGATTTCCATTCAGGAGATAAAACCATGGCAAACGTGATCGACACGTTGAAAGCCCGCGGGCTTTTCGACAATTGCACCAGTCCCAATTTGTACAAAGAACTTGATCGTCCGATGACCCTCTACGCCGGCTTCGACCCGTCGGCGGACAGCCTGCAGGCTGGCAACTTCGTGGCAATCATGGCACTCTGCCACTACCAGCGCGCGGGGCATGACGTCATCGCCCTCGTCGGCGGCGCCACGGGGCTCATTGGCGACCCCTCGGGCAAGACCTCCGAACGCCAGCTGCTCGCCGAGGAACAGGTGGCCCACAACATCGTCGGGATCAAGGAAAACCTCTCCCGCTTCCTCGATTTCGGCGAAGGCCCCGGCCAGGCGCGTCTGGTGAACAACTACGACTGGCACCGCCAGTTCACATTCATCTCGTTCCTCCGCGACGTCGGCCGGCACTTTCGCATGGGCACCATGCTCGGCAAAGAGAGCGTCCGGCAACGCCTGGCCTCCGACGCCGGCATGAGCTTCACCGAGTTCTGCTACCAGACGCTTCAGGGCTACGACTTTCTCCATCTCCACGACACCTACGGCTGTCGCCTGCAGATCGGCGGCTCGGACCAGTGGGGCAACATCACGGCAGGCACCGACCTCATCCATCGCCAGCGTGACACCGAGGCCTTCGGCCAGACGCTGCCACTCGTCACGGACAGCCAAGGGCGCAAGTTCGGCAAGTCCGAAGGCAATGCGATGTACCTCGACCGGAACAAGACTTCCTGCTACGACTTCTACCAGTTCTTCCTGCGCTCAGAAGATGCAGACGTGATCCGCTACCTCAAGGCCTTCACGTTTCTCTCGCCCGATGAAATCGCACAGCTTGAGGAGCAAGTCAGGTCTGCGCCCGAAAAACGCGAAGCGCAGAAGGCACTCGCGGAGGACGTGGTTCGCCGCGTCCATGGCGAAGACGGTCTGCGTCAGGCGCTACAGGCAACAGAAGCGCTCTTTGGCGGCACGCTCGCAGGCATGACCGCGGCGGATCTGCTGCCCGTGTTTGCCGACGCACCATCCTGCGAGATCCCCGCAGACGAGGTCGTCGGCGTCCCCGTGACAAAAGTCGCGGCGTCCGCCGGGCTCTGCAAGAGTTCGGGCGAAGCGCGCCGACTCGCCGACGGCGGCGGCCTCTACCTCAACAACGAACGCGTCGGGGCCACCGACATCGTCTCTGCAGAGCAGATCATCGACGGGCAGTTGCTCGTGCTCCGCTCAGGACGCAAAAACTATCGGTTGGTCAAAGCAATTCACGACTAGCCGCGAACCACGCGAATTCAAGGGTTGAAGTTCTCCGTTCGTAATCGGTCAAGCCAATCCATGACCGAGAGTTGCCGACCTCTCCGACTGACCGATTGCCGCCGTTCTCCGATTGCGATTGCGGCAACGGCGAGTTTTTGGTAGCCTGATGATTTATTCACCACCCCCTGAGGGGTTTGAACCGTCAAGAAGGAAACACCATGATCTATACGCACGAAGTTCAGCACATGTGCCCGGTGGCCAAAGGCTGCAACCACGGCCCTGCGCCGATCCCCGAAGAGGGCAGCTGGGTGCAGGCACGAGAAGTCAAGGACATCTCGGGGCTGACCCATGGCGTCGGCTGGTGCGCACCCCAGCAGGGCGCCTGCAAGCTCACGCTCAACGTCAAGGAAGGCATCATCGAGGAAGCGCTGATCGAGACGCTCGGCTGCTCCGGCATGACGCACTCCGCCGCCATGGCCTCCGAGATCCTCGTCGGCAAGACGATTCTCGAAGCGCTCAACACCGACCTCGTCTGCGACGCCATCAACACGGCGATGCGCGAGCTCTTCCTCCAGATCGTCTACGGACGCACCCAATCGGCCTTCTCCGAAGGCGGATTGCCCATCGGCGGCGGCCTGGAAGACCTCGGCAAGGGCCTCCGCTCCCAGATCGGGACGATGTATTCGACCCGCGCCAAGGGACCGCGCTACCTGGAAATGGCCGAAGGCTACGTCAGCAAGCTCTACCTGGACGCCAACGACGAAATCTGCGGCTACGAATTCGTCCGCATCGGGCCGATGATGGAACAGATCAAAAAAGGCGTCGACGCCAACGAGGCGCTCGCCAAGGCAACCGGCAAGTACGGCCGCACCACCGAAGAGGACGGCGCCGTCAAGAGCATCGACCCCCGCGCGGAATAAAGAGATAAAGGAGTACACACCATGCCACTTTTCGAATCCTACACCCGCCGCGAGCCCCAGATCCTGGCCGAACTGGCCAAGCACGGAATCAAGTCCATTGAAGAATGCCTTGAGATCTGCAAGGCCCGCGGCTTCAACCCCTACGAAATCACCAAGTCCGTCCAGAGCATCGCCTTCGAGAACGCGGCCTGGGCCTACACCGTCGGCGCCGCCATCGCGTTGAAGAAGGGCTGCACCAAGGCCGCCGAAGCCGCCGAGGCCATCGGCCTCGGCTTGCAGGCGTTCTGCATCCCCGGCTCCGTGGCGGATGGCCGCCAGGTCGGCATCGGCCACGGCAACCTCGCCGCCATGCTCCTGCGCGACGAGACGCAGTGCTTCTGCTTCCTCGCCGGCCACGAGTCGTTCGCCGCCGCCGAAGGCGCGATCGGCATCGCCAAGTCCGCCAACAAGGTCCGCAAGCAGCCGCTGCGCGTCTGCCTCAACGGCCTGGGCAAGGACGCCGCCTACATCATCAGCCGCATCAACGGCTTCACCTACGTCCAGACGAAGTTCGACTACAGCACCGGCAAACTGACGGTCGTCAAGGAGACGCCCTTCTCCAAGGGCCCCAAGGCCGACGTGCGCTGCTACGGCGTCGACGACGTCCGCGAAGGCGTCGCCGTCATGTGGCACGAAGGCGTGGACGTCTCGATCACCGGCAACTCCACGAACCCGACCCGCTTCCAGCACCCGGTCGCCGGCACGTACAAGAAGGAATGCACCGAACGCGGCCGCAAGTACTTCTCCGTCGCCTCCGGCGGCGGCACGGGCCGCACGCTGCACCCGGACAACATGGCCGCCGGCCCCGCCTCCTACGGCATGACCGACACCATGGGCCGCATGCACTCCGACGCGCAGTTCGCAGGCTCGTCCTCCGTTCCCGCGCACGTCGAAATGATGGGTCTCATCGGCATGGGCAACAACCCGATGGTCGGCGCCACCGTCGCCGTCGCGGTCGCCATCGAAGAGTCCGCCAAGAAATAAACGCACCGAACCCCGCAATCGGTCAGTCGCCGGAATTGATTTCGGAAGGCTTCTCGCCCCGTCTCGAACCAACGCCGTCGCCTGACCGATTGAGTCGCTAGCCGCTAGCCGCTAGCCGCTAGCCGCTTCCTAACCCCTAGCCCCTAGCCCCTTTCGACCTTGGACTTTGGACTTTAGACTTTAGACCTCAACCGATGCCCCCTCGCCCCAGAAGAAACCGTTGGTACGACTGGGCCGAAGCGGAATCCGAACGCATCCTCGCCGCCCTCCCCTCCAACATTCGCAAGAAGCTCGGCAACATCTTGATCACGCTCGAAGCGCATCCGGCACCCGAGGACGAGGACGACGATCTGCTCGGCCTCTTCACCGGCTGCGCCTACGGCGACGAACTCGCCGAGGCCGATCTCCTGCCGCCAACCGTGCGGCTCTTCATCGAAAACCTGCGTCTGGAAGCCGATGACAATCCCCGCCGATTCCGGGAGGAAGTGCGAACGACGCTCCTCCACGAAATCGGCCACTACCTCGGCCTGGAGGAAGACGACCTCGACGACCTCGGCATCGGCTAGCCTTAATTGATGATGGTGATCTTGTCCGGGACGATGTACGTGTAATCGATTCCCGCGGCGTCCATCATCGCTGCAAACTCCCTGAAGAAGGCATTATGCGCGGACTGCGGCGACTTGCCGCTCGTGCCGAGCGGTTCGCCGTCGAACATCATGACGACGCCGATTCGGGCGGACGGCATGTAGGCCAGAAAATAATCGCGGAGTTCGGACAAGGTGTTGAGACGTTTCGCCGGCTCGGTCGCCACAGCCAGCAACGCATCCGTGCCATCGGGCGTAAAGGAAACGACATTGAAGTCATAGGCCAGGTTCGGCCTCGAGAAATCCACATCGACCAAGGCAATCCGCAAGCCGCCGCTTTCCTTGAGATCCCGCGGCGTCATGTAGTTGTACGTCGTCTCCAACGCCGTCAACATCTTGTCGGACGCCACCGTTTTTGGCGCAGTGGACTCCTTTTCTTTCGGTGCCGTCTTGCAGCCGGCGAGCATCAACGTCGCCATTGCAACGGCAATCAAGATTCTTGTCTGAAACGTCATGATGGAACTCCTTGTCTTTCCGAACGTCGCCGAGGCGGCTCGTCGTCCACGTCCCCGGACTCGTAATTGACGCAGCACTTCAATCGAGCACAAAGCCCCGCCGCCGCCGAATCATACAGATTCATGCCCGCCTGCTTGGCAAACTTGGCATCGATGGGGGCCAGTGCACTGACGCCGTTGCAGCAACAGAGCACGCGACCGCAAACGCCCAGCCCGCCAATCGCGCCGGCGATCTCGCGGGACGAGGCGAAGCGCAGCGCCACCTTCGTCTGAAACCGCTTTTCAAGGAGTTCGCACAAAGGCGAAGCATTGAAGAACTCCCCGGCGTGCAGCATAAGGCTCAAGCGCTCGCGACGGACTGAAAACCGAAGTCGAATGGAAACGATCTGCTGACCGTTCTCTTCCGCCCATTTCAGCGCTACGTTTCGTGCCCGTTGCATCGCCTGCCCGTTGCCCGCCAGCTTGTCCAAATCGTCGGCGCCCGCCACTTGCAGGAACTCGCCCTTCACACCGCCGTAACAAGACGCATGCTCCGGACACAGGCGAATGAAGCGACCGAATTCACGAACGCCGTCAATCTCCAAAAGGCAGACCGCATCCTCCGCCGGCACGTCGCCGTCGGGGATCCGGCACGACGCCAGGATGCCGTCGCCCAAAGTGAATTCTCCATGCCGAGTCATGGAATCACTTTAGCATGACTCCCCGCCCAACCGCAACGCTTTTCGATTTCCGGGCAATCGGCCATGGATTGGCTTCACCGACTGCCAGTCGCTGGTCGTTAGCGGCTGGTGGCTCGGGACGCAGGACTTTGGATTCGACTGAGTTTGCGACAAAGTTTCCCTGCGGCGGACCTTGGACCACCTTTTTAGGGAAAATAGGGGACAGCCCCCAAAAGCTGGGCCAAAATTCAGTTCATCAAAGACGAAATTTCGAGACCTTGCATTGGATCGAGGGCGATCTAGCCGATTGATGGCAGATTTCGGGGTGCATTGCCAAAATTTCAATGTTATCTTTGCTTTTGGCGGGTTTTAGACGTGTTTTTGAACGGCAAGAGATGGAGGCCACGTCTGTGGTCTCTGTTCTTGAGCATAGCCGCTGGCTGTTTCGGTCTTCCGGCTAAGTGGACCCGTTGGGGCTAGCCAATGTGGCGTTTGGGGACGCTTAATTCGCCGCCGCCGCGCAACCGCCGCGCCGTGTAGAGATCTAAATCCCTGCAACCTCTGCATTTGCGTGTCGTGTCCTTGTTCGACGCCAAGGGCTTGACGACTTGGCGCACGAATGCGACCGGACCGACGGCGATTCCGTGGCTGAAATAGCGTATTTTGCAACGCAACGCCTCGAAAAGCGAAATCGGCTTGCCTTCCTTGATTGCCGCATTGACCTGTGCGGAATCAAATTCCGGCGCGTTTTCGGGGTCGTGCTTGGCAGCAGGCGCGGCGATGTCGTCAATGGACGCAGGCGCATCGACATACCCTTCCATCGCCGCATCGCACGCGGCAAGCGCAACCTCGAACGACACGACCCCCTTGCGTCCGAGAGCCGTACTGACAAGATTGCACATGCCTTTGCGGGCGAGGTTCTTGCCTTGCTTTGCAGCGCCATATCCAGACCACAGGTATTCACTGGGATCATTGACCACATCGGCGCGGACGGGGTTGAGGTTGATGTAGGCGGCGACGGTCATCAGCGTGCGGTAGTCGGGCGAAAGGAGGATGCTTTTGAAACGAGATCCCCAGATCGTGCCGCTGTGCTCGTGACGGTCGTTGTACAACATCGAGAACGTCTCCTTGAACGTCTTGCAGAATTGCGAGAGGTCGTACATGCGCCGCCGCAACGCTTCCTTGGCATCGACTACCTTGAACTCCAAGCCTTTGCTCTCCCAAAGCCCCCACTCGCCCAGGATGCGGTCCGTCTTTTTCTTGCCGTAGAGCAAGCACATGCGCCGGACGAGCTCCTCGTCGTCAACATCTTGGCACACAGGAACTTTCACGAGCATGTGGAAGTGGTTGTCCATGAACACGTAGGCAAGCACATCGACTCCGGAGAACCCGGCGACGGCGTTCATCAGCCACTCCAGAAGCGGCTTCTCCTTGGCGTCGAGCAGGAATCGCTGGCCGGAGATTCGGCTGATGACATGGTAAATCCCCTCGCCTTTCGCGAGAACTCGTGGAAGTCTCATTAACAGCTCCTTTGGTTGGATTCAGCATTTGGTTGGATTCGGCAGAAAACTGCTTGATTGATGGCAGAATAACACTTGCAGATGACGAATGCAAGACAAAAATAGGGGACAGACCCTAAAAATGGAGCCGTTCGCAATCGTCTTTTGGGAGGCTGGCTACTCGTCGGCCGAAGAGACCTCGGCGAAGGCCTCGCGGAAGGCCTCGACGGCGAAATCAAGATCCGCTTGCGTGTGGGCGGCGGAGATCTGCGTTCGGATGCGCGCCTGCCCCTTCGGAACGACGGGATAGGAGAAGGCCACGGCATAGACGCCGCGCGCCAGCAACGCCTCCGACACGCGCGCCGCCAACAAGGCGTCGCCGAACATCACCGGCACGATCGGGTGCTCGCCGGGCACGACGTCGAAGCCGGCCGCGGCCATGCGTTCGCGGAAATGCCGGGTGTTCTCCCAAAGCCGGTCGCACAACGCCGCCGATTCGGAGACGATCTCCAACGCCTTGAGCGAGGCGCAGACGACGGCCGGGGAAAGCGAGTTGCTGAAGAGGTAGGGACGCGAACGCTGGCGAAGCAGATCCACGATCCGCCGGCGGCCGCTGACGTAGCCGCCGCCCGCGCCGCCGAGGGCCTTGCCGAACGTCCCGGTCAGGATGTCCACCCGCCCCTCCACGCCGCAGTGGGCGGGCGTGCCCCGCCCGCCCGGCCCCATGAACCCGACGGCGTGCGAGTCGTCCACCATGACGAGGGCGCCGTGCCTTTCGGCCAGCTCGCAGATCGCCGCGAGCTTGGCGACATGGCCGTCCATCGAGAAAACGCCGTCGGTGGCGATCAGCTTCGTCCGGGCGCCCGCGGCGTCGGCCTCGCGCAGCCTGGCCTCGAGATCCGCCATGTCGCCGTTCGCGTAGCGGAGGCGCCGCGCCTTCGACAGGCGGATGCCGTCGATGATGCTCGCGTGGTTGAGCGCGTCGCTGACCACGGCGTCCTCCGCCCCCAGCAGCGTCTCGAAGAGCCCGCCGTTGGCGTCGAAGCAGGAGCTGTAGAGGATCGTGTCCTCGACGCCCAGGAAGGCCGAAACGCGGTCTTCGAGCCGCTTGTGGATGTCCTGGGTGCCGCAGATGAAGCGCACGGACGAAAGCCCGTAGCCGTGGCGCTCCAGCCCGTCGATCGCCGCGCGGACGATCGCCGGGTGGTTCGACAGGCCCAGGTAGTTGTTGGCGCACAGGTTCAGCGTCTCGCGTCCGTCGCGGAGCCGGACGCGGGCGCCCTGCGGCCCTGCGATGATCCGCTCGTCCTTGCGCAAGCCGGCCGCCCGGATCGCCTCCAGCTCGCCATCGAGCCTCTCCGACGTTCGTTCGTCCATCATCTCTCAGTCCTCCCAGGAAAGCACGACCTTGCCCGAGTTGCCCGACCGCATGGCCTCGAAGCCCCGCTCGAACTCCGTCCAGTGGAAGCGATGCGTGATGACGGGCGAAACGTCGAGTCCGGATTCGATCATCGACGTCATCATGTACCAGGTCTCGAACATCTCGCGTCCGTAGATGCCCTTGAGGGTCAGGCTGTTGAAGACCACCTTGTCCCAGTCCACGACCGTGCCGGGGGGCAGGATGCCGAGCATCGCGATGCGGCCCCCATGGCACATGTTCTCGATCATCCCGTTGAGGGCGTCGGCGCTGCCGGACATCTCCATGCCCACGTCGAAGCCCTCCTTCATCCCCAGGTCGCGCTGGACGTCCGCAAGGCTCTCGCGGGCGATGTCGACCGCGCGCGTCACGCCGACCTTCCGCGCCAGCTCCAGGCGGTACGGGTTGACGTCGGTGATGACGACGTACCGCGCCCCGGCATGGCGCGCGATCGCGGCGGCCATGATCCCGATCGGGCCGGCTCCGGTGACGAGCACGTCCTCCCCCAGCACCGGGAACGTCAGCGCGGTGTGCGTCGCGTTGCCGAGGGGGTCGAAGCAGGCGAGCAGGTCCTTGGGGATCGCCGGGTTGCAGTGCCAGATGTTGGTGACGGGGATCGCGAGGCGTTCCGCGAAGGCGCCCGGCCGGTTGACGCCGACCCCGCTCGTCCTGGGGCAGAGGTGCCGCCGTCCGGCCAGGCAGTTGCGGCATCGCCCGCAGACGATGTGCCCCTCGCCCGAGACCGTCTCGCCGATCGCCACGTCGTGGACGTTGCGCCCGAACGCCTCGACCCGGCCCACGAACTCGTGCCCGACCACCATGGGGACCGGGATCGTCCGCTGCGCCCAGGCGTCCCAGTTGTAGATGTGGACGTCCGTCCCGCAGATGGACGTGCGTTCGACGCGGACGAGCACGTCGTTCTCCCCCACCTCGGGCTCCGGGACGTCCTGGATTTCGAGGCCTTTGCCGCGTTTCGCCTTGACCAGTGCCTTCATTGCTCTCCTCTTCGTTGAAAATGAAAATGAAAAGGCCAACCGCCTGTTGGGTAATTGGCAATCGGCCTTGATGCTATCATGCCAAGGCGCGGACATCAAGGGGAAACTTGTGCCGCAAAATGGCTTGCTATCAAAACCACCGCATGCTAACATTCAGGCGCTTTTGACGTAAAAACGAGCCAATCAATTTGAATGACTGAAGGAAAGGAAGTGCATTATGAAAACGACAATGAAAAACACTCAAGCAACTTCCACGTCCTGTTCCTGCGGTGAGCTTTACAAGCAAATTTATGACATGCAAACTCGGCTTCTAAAAGAGCTGGATGAAATCGGACGACTTCCCAAGGATGACCCTCGGCGGATAGCCTATGGCAAGAAAGTGCGCCAGCAGCAGATCGACGCTGGAATCATCACGCCCGACAACAAGCTCACCAAGGCCTTTGGCGGATGATGTACACCAAGCTGCCAAATCTGGTCATTGGGTTCCATGGCTGCGACCTGTCGGTTGCACGTCGCGCCATCGAACAGGGCAAACCCATGGAGTTCAGCAAAAATGACTACGACTGGCTTGGGCATGGTTTGTACTTCTGGGAGAACAATCGCGACCGAGCGCTTCGGTGGGCTCACGAAGGGGGCAAGAGAACTGGAAAAAAGAAGATTGAGACCCCGGCTGTCCTGGGCGCCGTGATTGATCTTGGCAATTGCTTGAATCTCACGGATTCCGGCTGCATCGAATTGCTCCAGAGGCAATACGAGATCTACCAGAGCCAAAGCAAACACTTCAACACACCGCTTCCTCAAAACAAGGATGTCAAAGGAAGCGAAGACCTGCTTCTCCGGTACTTGGACTGTGCAGTCATTGAAAACCTGCACAAAGCCATGGAAACGGATCAAACCAAACGGTTTGACTCCGTCAGAGGCGTTTTTGTCGAAGGCAATCCGATTTACCCCAATGCCGGCTTCCGTGAAAAGACCCACATCCAAATTTGCGTCCGCAATCCCAATTGCATCAAAGGCTTCTTTCTCCCCCGCGACAAAGACAACAACTGGATGATGCCGTAGGTTTTCGGGGCGCAGCCCCCAAAAAGAAATACACGAAAAGGCCCGGGACTATCAGCCTCCCAGCCCTCGTTTCCCTCTCTGTGTCTGTTTAGTGAGGGTGAGGAGGGGGGAGTATTGGCGAGTACGGGGACGGGGACGACACGCGGCGGGGACGCCGCGTCCACTTTGGGCGATGCAGAGTTTGTAGTGGCGCCGTGGGGCGCTGGGCGAAAAAGAGTTTGTAGTGGCGCCGTGAGGCGCTGGGGCGAAAAAGAGTTTGTAGTGGCGCCGTGAGGCGCTGGGCGAAAAAAAGCGACAGGCCCTGACGGGCCCACTACGAACGGTGGCGCGGGCGTGTGCTCCGTCGGACACGTACACAGCGAAGCGGCACACGTACACGAAAAACGAGAACGGGTACGGGTACGGGTGGACGGGGACGACACGCGGCGGGGACGCCGCGTCCACTTTGGGCGATGCAGAGTTTGTAGTGGCGCCGTGAGGCGCTGGGGCGAAAAAGAGTTTGTAGTGGCGCCGTGAGGCGCTGGGCGAAAAAAAACGACAGGCCCTGACGGGCCCACTACGAACAGCGACAGGCTCTCGCGGGTCCGCCCGTTGAGGGGGATGGTGGAAAGCCAAATTTCCAGTTTCGTTTTTCTTCATTTTTTTTGCTTGACATTGCCTCCCCTCATCTATAAAGTTTGCGATACCAACCAAAAAGTTGTATTCCCCGATGCCGAAGGCGGCGCGCCCCGGCACGGGAACAGAGAAGGAGACGGGCCATGAAATCCACATTCGCAAACCTCCGCACAGGACTCCCGACATTGACATCCTGCGCATCTCCTTCCTTTGTCCGATGCGCGATGCTCGCCGCCGTCGCCCTGTCCGCATGCTTCCCGGCCCGCTTGGCGGCCGCGGACAACCTGGCGCCGAACCCGGGCGCGGAGGAGGTTCGCGACGGCAAGCCGGCCGGATGGGGCGTGTACGACAACACGCCCGTCGAATGGGGCGTTTCGACGGCGGAGTTCCACTCCGGCGCGCGGTCGGCCTACGTCAAGGTCGTCGGCGCGTCCAAGGGCATGGTCGTCGCCGGGTTCTGCGTGGGCGAATCGAACGGCTTCACCGCCCCCGGCGGCATCCCGGTCGAGCCCGACACCGACTACCACTACGCCTTCCAGGCCGCCGGCTTCGGATGCAACCGGGCCATCGGAGCGGAGCCGTGGGGGTTCGACGCCGACGGGAAGAGCCGCGACCGGAACCTGCCCAGGACGACCTTCTCCGTCGAACCGCGCTGGAAGCGGTTCACGGGGACGTTCAAGACAGGCCCCGCGACGCGCAAAATCGCGCTGATGTTCTTCTTCTACGGCAACCTCGGGAGGGACTACCTCGAAGGGGCGACGCTCTACATCGACGACGTCTACATCGGCAAGCGCCCGCCGCCGCCGCCGCCGCCGCCGTCCGGCCGCCCCGTCGTGGAGGAGAAGGGGCTTCGCAAGACGGAAGGCCCCGCCGGCGAAGGCTATTCCGCGCTGCCGGCGGGCGCGGTCCGGCTGTGGGACACGCGCCGCGCCTACGGGCCGGGGCTGAACATGAACATGTCCGCCGCCTGGAAGGAGCGCGGCCGCTGGCACCGCATCGCCGAAGGCCAAACGCCGGAGCGCATCGACTACGACGTCGTGCTGGAAGGGCCGAACTTCCACTTCAACATCACCTGGCGCCCCGACACCTACCTGTCCGGGCCCGTGCTCTACGCCAAGACGGGGGACGACGCGGCGCCGGGGCGGCACAATCTCCTGTACCGGGGCTTCTTCACCCCGCGGTCGGGGCTTTGGGACGGCGGGGGGAACCTCGGCTACATCCAGGTCCTGAAAAACACCGCCGCCGACATCGTCGTGCGCGCGCAGGGGCGCGAAGGAAGGCGCGACGGGATCACCCGCCTCACGGCCGACTACCGGGTGCAGGCGGGCAAGCCCTGGCTGGAGGTCGCGCCGGTGAACCAGTGCAGCTGGATCGGCATGCACGGGGAGTCGCGCTTCAACGTCTGCCCCGGCCTCCTGCCGGGCGACCAGGACTTCGTCTACGACTCCATGAAGAACCCGCCGAACCATACCACGTGGGTCCCGGAAGGCGCGCGGATGCTGTACGACTTCATCATGGACGACGACACGATCTGGCTGATGGCGATCACCCCGGCCGCGCCGGACGCCGACCCCGCCAGCAACCACATGCCGCCGAGCTACCGCAAGCGGCGGTTCCACGTCCCGACGCAGAAGGACGGCTTCCACGCCGGCTGGAGCCACATCGGCGAAGGCAGTTGCGACAACATCGTCACCGCGCCATACGGCGTGTTCCTCGGCCGCAAGATCGCGATCGGCGTCCTGCGCATCGGCTACTGGCACTACCAGAAAGTGGACGCCGACGTTTCCAAAGGCTCCAACGTGACGATCGACTGGCGCGTGGCCTACACGAAGGCCGTCCGCAACAGCCCGTTCGAGCCCGGCGGCGCGTGGCGCCCGATGCACCCCGGCCAATGGCGCCTCGTCTGCCGGATCGGAGGCGAATTCCACACCGTCCCAGTCGCCATCGGAAGAAGCGACACGGCCAGGACCCGCCTGACGTTCCGGGCCCCCGCGTCCGGCCGCCTCGAGTACGTCCTCTTCTACCTCCACGACCGCTCCGCGGACACGCCGGCCGGCTTCTACACGCCGATGGACATCTACCGGGAGGCCATCGAAGGCCGTCCGCTGCGATAAACCCGCCACGACGCAAAAAACCACCACCACAAAACTCTCACAAGGAGAAAAAGAATGAAAAACCAATGCGCAAGTCTCCGCGCGGGGCTCCTGGCCCTGGCGCTCCTTTCCGTCCCGTCGGCGCTCGCCGCCGACTGGAACTGGCTGCCCGCCTCTGGCAAATGGGAGGAACCGGCGAACTGGGACGCGGGCTCCGTGCCCGCCGGAACCGCAACCAACTTCGCCTACATCGCCAACGGCGGGACGTGCCTCATCGACGACGCCACGCCTTGGCTGGCCAACCAGCCCGGCGAGTTCAAAGGCAAGCTCTACGTCGGCGGCTCCGGAGGAAGCGGGACGCTGGCGCTTTCCGTGTCGAACGCCCCGTCGCGGGGGCTCAATTCCCTGCACACGCTCGTCGTGGGCGACGCCTCATTCGGGTCGGCGTCCCTCTCCGGCGGCGGCGGCGCCAAGGTACGCACCGGCAACACGCTCAACATCGGCCAAAACGCCGGCGGCACGGGCGTCGTGGACGTCGCATGCGGATATTTGGGCGGCTACGTCACCCGCCTCGGCTACAACGGAGGGCGCGGCTCGCTCAACCTGTCCGGCGGCGTGTTTGACTGCGACACGGGCGGCACGTTCGGCGACAAGGCCGGCGTCGCAACGGCGACCCTCTCCGGCGGCACGTTCCGCGCAAACCATCTGAGAATCTACGGCGACGGGCCGGCGCCCTGCCGTTTCGACATCCAGGACGCGTCGGTCGTCTTCAACGTCCGCGGCGATCATGCGCTGGCGGTCTACGCGCTCGCGCGCAACGGAATCCTGATCGGCTCCTCCGCCTCCTCGCGCGTCCAGCTCGCGGCCGTTCCCGGCACCGTGATCCAGTTCACCCGGAACTGCGACGCGGACGTCGACATCCGCTGCGCCGGCGCGACGGCGGCGGCCGACCTGGAGGGGCTGAACAACATCACGTTCGAGTACAGCAAGAACAACCGGATTGCGGACTCGTCCGGCGACACGCCGGGCAACCGGCTGTCCCAGCTCGAAATCGGGTGCGCCGACATGAGGGCGAAGCCCGCCGGCTTCGTCGGCAACTTCGCGCTCGACGGGCTGATCCTGCGGACGCCCGGCGCGGCGGACGCGACGTACACCGGCACGAACACGGTCCAGCTCGTGGACCGATACGCCAACGCCGGCGTCCAGGGCTCGGAAGTGCTCTATGTCAAGACCGTCCTGCTGGAGGAGAGGACCGTGCTCGACCTCAACGGCAAGACGCTCTACTACCACGAGGGCGCCTTCGCCGCCGGCACGGTCCTCAACGGCACGCCCGTCCAGGTGCCGCGAAACGACCCGACGACGCTGATCGCCATCCGCTAGCCGCCATGACCGACATCATCCTCTCCTTCGACAGCGAGGACTACCTGACGCCCGAGGCGGCCGACGCCGAGCTGTGGTGGGCCGACGCCCTGACGGCGCGCGGGTTGCGCGGCTCGTTCCAGCTCGTGGGCGAGCTGGTGCGGGCGCTCCGCCGCCGGGGCCGGCAGGACGTGATCGACGCCATCGCCCGGCACGCCATCGGCTTCCATTCCGACCGGCATTCGCAGCCGCCCACGCACCCCGAGGCGGTGCGGGACCTGAGCCTGTCCGAAGGCATCGCATACGTGCTGCGCACCGAGGCGCCCGGCCTGGCCGCGCTCGCCGACGCCTTCGGGCGCTGGCCCGTCAGCTACTGTTCGCCGGGCCGCTCCTGGACTCCGGCGACGCTGCTGGCCATGGCCCGCATGGGCCTCAAGGTCCTCTGCAACACCAAGCACGGCGATTTCGGCCGGGCCCCCTATTGGTACTGCGGCCTGCTGATGGCGGCGTACAACCTGGACTTCCAGGCCTTCTACGAGAACCCGACGTTCGCGCCGGGCCGGTTCGAGGCGGCCTTCGAGGATCTGGTCGCGCGGACGCCGTCCGACGGCGTGGTCGTGCTGTGCACGCACCCCGCGCGGCTGGTGACGTCCGCCTTCTGGGACGAGGCGTTCGCCGGCGGGCGGCGGCGGCCGATCGCGGAGTGTCCGCCGGCGCCGCTGCGGCCGGCCGCCGAGATCGCCGTCCAGAAGGACCGCTGCAGCCGGTGGCTCGACTGGCTCGCGGGGCGCGGCGACCTGCGCTTCATCGACTTCGCCACGCTGCATGCGGAACGCGCCGCCGCGCGCCGCGACCTCGACGCGCTGCTGTCCGAATGCGGCCTGCGCTTCGGCGAGGAGGGGCTGCTTCCGCTGCGGCCCGGCGAGCCGGACGCCTTCATGCCGCCCGCGGCCTTCGACGCCATGCGCTACCGGTGGCTTCCGTACCCGCCGGGATTCTCGGGCCAGCCGCTTGTCGAGCAGGCGCGCCGGCTGGCCTGGACCGCGGGGCCCGCGGTTCGGGCGGACGCCGCGCACGGGACCCCGCCATGACCGACATCATCCTCTCCTTCGACAGCGAGGACTACCTGACGCCCGAGGCGGCCGACGCCGAGAAATGGTGGGCCGAAGCCCTGACGGCGCGCGGGTTGCGCGGCTCGTTCCAGCTCGTGGGCGAGCTGGTGCGGGCGCTCCGCCGCCGGGGCCGGCAGGACGTGATCGACGCCATCGCCCGGCACG
>JBMNOD010000082.1:0-16121 GCA_050942875.1 Kiritimatiellia bacterium | reverse complement strand
TGCCCCTCCCGTGCTTCGCAAACTCCGTCGTTCACGTTCACAGCGGAGCGGTACACGTAACCGTACACGAAAAACGGGAACGGAGGAGGTCGTGTACGGGAACGTGTACGGGAACGTGTACGGGAACGCGAACGGGTACGTGAACGGGTACGGGTACGAAGGGGCGGGGCGAGGGGGGCGACGGGGTCAGTGGTCGCAGACGTTCTCGCCTGACTCGAGGGTGCCTTCGAAGAAGCGGGCGACAAGCTGCTCGGGCGTTTCGGCGGGGAGGCCGACGCGGACGTCGATGCCTTGCTGCTGGAAGAGCGCCATTGCGCGCTGGCCCATGCCGCCCGCGAAGACGGCGTTGACGCCGAGCTTCCCGAGCCATGCCGGCAGGACGCCGGGTTCGTGGGGCGGCGGGGCGAGGTCTTCGCGCGAGACGACGGCCTTGGCGGACGTGTCCACCGTGAGGATGGCGATTTGGCCGCAGTGGCCGAAGTGCATGCAGAGCAGGCCGTCCGCGATCGGGACGGCGATTTTGAGCGTGGCGTGGGTGGTGTTCATGCTGCTAGCTCCAATGTCCTCCGACGTTCGGGGCGGCGCTTTCGGCGAGCTTGCCGTCCTGGTGGAGCTTGAGCGCTTCGTCGACGGTTTTGGCGTCGGAGGTGTACACCTTGACGCCGGCGGCGTTGAGAACGCGAAAGGCTTTCGGGCCGCAGTGGCCGCTCACGAGCGCCTGGGCGCCGGCGGCGATGATGCGCTGGGCCGCCTGGATCCCCGCGCCTTGGGCGGCGTTGAGGTTCTGGGCGTTGTCCACGATGTCGAACGTCCTGGCGTCCGTGTCGTAGACGAGGAATTTTTGCGCACGGCCGAAGCGGGGGTCGAGCGGCGCGGAAAGATCGGCGCCAGACGTGGTAAAGGCAATTTTCATTTTGTCAAACTCCTTCTGGGTTGGTTGGTGGAAGAAGGGCCGCGAATGGCAGATTCATGTGAATCGGCATGAATGGATTTCCATGGGCGCCCATTCGCGGCCGGTGTTTCAGGGAACGGGCGACGCGACGGGGCGTCGCCGCAGGTTGCGGGGCTACTCGGCTTCGATCTCCTTTTGGCGTTTCTGGATGGCGTCCAGCTGCGCTTGCAGGGCCTTGGCCTGATTGGCCAGGATTTGCTTCTCGTCAGCGCCTGGCAGCGCGGCATCGCCGCGCGCCCAGCCGGGCGCGCCGGTGGCGAGGAACATGTTTCGGCGTCCGCGGCCGAAACCGCCGCATCCGCCCCAGTTGTTCCATCCGAATCCGCCGCCGCGGCCGAAGCCGCCGCCGAATCCCGGCGTGGTGTTGAATCCTGCGCAGTATCCGGCTGCGCGTCCGGTCATGGCGCCCAGTCCTCTGGGGCCGGTTCCATTTCCTCTTGGCATGGTGTTTTCTCCTTTTTTGGGTTGGTTGAATCCAGCGGCTAGCGGCTAGCGGCTAGCGGCCAGGGTTGGCTTGAGAGAGAAGTGAGAAGTGAGTGGTTGCGAGTCAACGGGCGCCTCGCCTGCGTCCTTGGCCCATGCCGCCGCCGCGGCCGGCGCGTCGGCAGCGGCCCGAGCCTCGACCGGCGCCGCAGCCGCGGCCTGCTCCGCGGCGTCGTCCGCAGCAGCCGGGCATGGCGAAGGCGGGGGTGCCGAGCGTGTTGTCGGCTTGTGCGGCGATGATGGCGTCGAGGTCGCCGCAGACGAAGGGGACGACCGCGATGCCGGCGGTTTCGAGCGCAAGCTGGAGCGGCTGGGAGATCGCGCCGCAGACGAGCGTCTGGACGTTGGCCTCCACGAGCCACGCCACTTTGCCTTGCGGGTCGTTGCCGTCGAACCGGCGAAACGTCTTCGTCGGCGCTCCGACGTCGTCGCGCTCGACGAGGCAGATGTCCTGCGCCGTGTCGAAGACCGGCGCGATGCGGTTTTGAAAGATGGATATTGCCGTTTTCATGATTCTGCTCCAGCGATTGGGGGTTAAGGCGATTGGATTTTCTCTTTCAGCGACTGGTGGATTTCGAGCAGCGCGCGTTTCGCGGGCGAGTCGCCGAATTCGACGACGGTCTTGCCCGCCACGAGCGCGTCGTTGACGGCGCGATCAAAGGGGATTCGGCCGAGGATGGTGGCGCCGCGCGCTTCGGCAAGCGCTTCGATGCGCGCCGCCTGCCCGGCGTTGAGGTCGGCCTTGTTGATCACGATCGCCGTCGGCACGCCGAAGTGGGCGGCGAGCCGGAGCACGCGCTCCAGGTCGTGGACGCCGGCGACGGTCGGCTCCGTCACCATCAGCGCGAGGTCGCAGCCGGAGAGCGAGGCGATGACGGGGCAGCCCGTTCCGGGAGGGCCGTCGCCAAGGATGCGGTCGCAGCCGAATGTGCGGGCGGCGTCGGACGCCGCCTCGCGAACTTGCGAGACGAGCCGGCCGGAGTTTTCCTCGGCGAGGCCGAGCCTGGCGTGCAGCATGGGGCCGCAGGCCGTGGTCGAGCGGTACCAGCGGCCGGTGATGTTGGGGCCGGAATCGATGGCCTGCGCGGGGCAGACGCGCGCGCAGAGGCCGCAGCCTTCGCAGGCGAGCGGGTTGATGCGACAGGTTGCCTGGCCGCGGTCGTTGGCGGGGCCGTCCTTGCGGATCGCGTCGAAGTGGCAGGCGTCCGCGCAGCGGCCGCAGGCGATGCACGCTTCGCCGCGGATCGTGCATTTCGTGCCGCCGATGAAATCGTGGCCTTCGAGGACGCGCGGTTCGAGCAGCAGATGCAAGTCGGCGGCATCGACATCGTTGTCCGCCAGGACGAGGCTGCCGTCGAGCTGCGCGAGGGAGGCGACGACGGTCGTCTTGCCGGTGCCGCCCTTGCCGCTGATGACGGTGACTTCGACGTGCTGCTCGGCCGCGCCCTTCGGGAAGGGCTCGGCGGGGGCGGGTTCCAGCGCGAAGTCTTCCTCGGCCGGGGCGGGCGGGCAGGCGGTGGCGAGGTTGTCGAAGATGTCGAGCAGGTTGTCGCGCAGCTCGGGGAAGCGCTCGGCGAGGATCGTGCCGGAGGCGTAGGCCTCGGCGTAGCGGCGGTCGAAGGGGATGCGGCCCGCGATGGGGAGGCCGATGGATTTCGCGTAGTCGGCGATGATGCGGTCCTCGCCGTCGGAGCGGTTGACCACGATGCCGGTGGGGACGCCCAGCTTCAGGGCGAGGCCGACGGCGAGCTTCAGGTCGTTGAGGCCGAAGGGCGTCGGCTCGGTGACGAGCAGGACGGCGTCGGATCCTTCCACGGCCGTCACGACGGAGCAGGCGGTGCCCGGGGCGGCGTCGATGATGTTGACGGCCTCGGGGTTGATCCGGCGCTTCACGGCGCCGACGACCTTGGGCGAGAGCGCCTCGCCGATGTCGAGCAGGCCGTGCGCGAAGGCGAAGGGCGCGTGGTCCGGGGCCGCCTCGACCGTGCCGATTTTCGCCGGCTGCTCGGCGATGGCCTTGGCCGGGCAGACAAAGGCGCAGACGCCGCAGGAATGGCAGAGGTCGTTGAAGATCATCACCTGTTTGTTGACGACGGCGATGGCGTTGTAGTTGCAGGCCTCGGCGCATTGCCCGCAGCCGGTGCAGGCCGTGGCGTCCCAGACGGGCTTGAGGACCGTGACGCCTTCCCGGTCGGTGAACGCCGGGTTCACGAAGAGGTGTCCGTTCGGCTCTTCGACGTCGCAGTCCAGAAGCCGGATTTCCCGGCGTTCCGCTTCCGGCTTCGTCTGTTCGCGCCAGCCCAGCGCCCAGGCCAGGTTCACGGAGAACGTGGTCTTGCCGGTGCCGCCCTTGCCGCTGGCGATGGTCAGTGTCATGTGTGGCCTTTCCTTGTTAAATGTCCAAAATGGGTTGCGCGAGCGGATGCCTTTCAGGTGGGGAGCGTTCCGCTGCAAATGGATTCGGGTTCGCCATTTCGTTAGCACATGCCGTGCCAAGGGGGTGCTGGCGGACGTGTGGGTTTGGCTGTTTGGATTTGTAACGTATTGGGTTTCAGTGGCTTGCGTGTTTCCAAAAGGTTGGGGCTTGGCGGCGGGACTGGTGTTGGTTTTGGCGGGCAGCGTGAAAAATAGTAGCATTTTCGCTACTCATGAAAGGTGGCGTGGTTGCAGTAATGCTATGATCGGTCTGATCGGTCTGATCGGACGGATCGGACGGATCGGTCTGATCGGACGGATTGGATGGATTGGACTGATCCCAATTGGATTGCCAAAATATCCATTGACTCAAAATGCAAGAAACCCTAGGATTTCTTCATTCGCGTAAAGTTTTTCCTGTGGAATTAAGATGAATAAACGAAGCAAAAAGCCACTCGTCGTTGCCATAGGCCTTCTTGCGGTTCTCGTCGCGGTCGTCATCATCGGCGCTCTGAGCATGACCGTGGAGTGTCCGTATTGCCATGGCAGCAATGACAATGTGAAGGGGAACTGCGTGTTGCGACAAGAGACCGGACACTGTCGCGAAGACTACTATCCTGAACACCACAACAAAGCGACCTGCGGTTGGTGCAAGTCAACGGGAAAAACGACGGTTTTTGAAGCTTGGGCGGACTGATGAAATGATTCCACAGAAACCTGGTGAAATCTCAAATTGCATTCTAAAGGGGCTCCGGTGGACATGGGCCGCCCTGTTCACCCTCGTGGGGGCGGTCATGTTTTTCGGCTCGTTCTTCTTCTGGAATTTGGGCCCCGGGGAACCGGGCGGTGGCATGACATGGGAGGCGTTCGAACGACTCCAAGACAACCCAGACACCCCATACGAATTTTGGGGCAGCGTCCTTCAACTGCTGCTGGGGCTGGCATTGATGCTCCTGCCCCTCAAGCTGCTGCTCGGGAAAGACAAGGACAGCAAGAATGGCATGGGTTCCAAAGAAACGCCACGAACGTTTAAGCTCTTCGTTCTCAAGGCAGTGGAGTGGTTTTTGAATCTCATCGCCAGCGCCATCGTCGGCTGTGTCGCGGCATGGTTTGTGTTTGCTTGGATGGCAATCCACGCGCAGGGATCAAGCGTCGTCACCGACGAGCAATGCCTGCTTTATTTCGACAACGTCGTTTGCATCGGCACGCTTGCCGGCTGCGTCCTTGGCCTGTGCCTCACGAAAAAAGCCAAGCGTCCCGTGCTGTCCACGTTGCTTGTCCACGTCGTCGGCGTCCTGGTCTTCCTGCTCGTGCCGCTTCGTTCATGGCCGCAAGGACTGATGACCTATTCCGCGGGAATCATCGCAGGAACAATCCTCGTCATTGCGCTGAGGCGCGGGAAAGCGAGCACAAGGTTCGTGGCGCCGTGAGACGCCGAGGCGAACGGCCACGCCGGGACGGCGGGCTCCAGCGTAACGCTTGGGGTCGCCCGTCGTGGAGCGGGGTGTCGTACACGTACACGTACTCGTATACGTTCACGTACTCGTTCCCGTTCCCGTACCCGTACTCGTACCCGTACTCGTACTCGTTCCCGTACTCGTACTCGTTCCCGTACTCGTTTCCGATTCCCCTCGATTGCGTTTTTCGTGAACGTGTACCGCTTCGCCGGGAACGGGTACGTGAACGGCCGGAGGGCGGGGCGGTGCGCCGAAGATTCGCCACGCAGACGAGGCGGCTCGCCGGGACGGCGTCGCCCCACCTCGCTTCGCACATGACTCACGCACTCCCGCATTCACGCACCCCCAACTCGTGAACGTGTACCGCTTCGCCGGGAACGGGTACGTGAACGGCCGGAGGGCGGGGCGGTGCGCCGAAGATTCGCCACGCAGACGAGGCGGCTCGCCGGGACGGCGTCGCCCCACCTCGCTTCGCACATGACTCCCGCACTCCCGCATTCACGCACCCCCAACTCGTGAACGTGTACCGCTTCGCCGGGAACGGGTACGTGAACGGCCGGAGGGCGGGGCGGCGCGCCGAAGATTCGCCACGCAGACGAGGCGGCTCGCCGGGACGGCGTCGCCCCACCTTCCGAGGCGCACCGCGCCGGGGCGAGGGCGAATGGGCGCAGGCTAGGGTTTCTAGATGATCTAGATGTCCTAGATGATCTAGGGGGGTGGGGCGCGGGCGAGTGGGCGTAGGCGGCGAAACGCGGCGGGGACGCCGCGTCCACTTCGGGCGCTGAAACTCATGAACCGTCTGATCGGACTGATCCGGCTGATCCAATCCCCCAGCCGCCAGCCGCTTTTTCACGACAAAGTTTCCCAACCCCTGGCCGCTAGCCGCCAGCCGCTTCTTTTCGACAAAGTTCGCGACAAAGCCGCCTTTGGCATCCTGGCCGCCGGCCGCTTCTCTTCGACCAAGCTGTCCTCCGGCCAAGTTTCAAATTTCAACGGGGTCTGGGGTGTCCCCAGCCAACACTCCTCACTCCGCTCTCCTCACTCCGCTCTGTTTTTGGCCCCCCAAAAGCCCTATTCGTATTCGCTCGCGTTGGTGGCGTCGGAGAACTGGGTGAATTCGCTTTCGAACGTCAGCTCGGCCACGCCGGTGGCGCCGTTGCGGTTCTTGCCGATGTCCACTTTCGCGACCATGTCATCGACGGGGATTTGGTTCGAGGCGTCCTTGAGCTTGTTCACGTAGTAGGAGGGTCGCCAGAGGAGCATGACGATGTCGGCGTCCTGTTCGATTGCGCCGGAGTCGCGCAAGTCGGAGATGCGCGGCGTGCCTTCCTTGTCGCGGTTTTCGGGGGCGCGGGAGAGCTGCGAGAGGATGAGCACCGGCACGTCCAGCTCCTTGGCCATGGCCTTGATGTTGGCGGAGATGTTCACGGTTTCGAGCTGCCGGCCCTGGTTGGCGTAGTCGCGGCTGTTGAGGAGCTGCAGGTAGTCGATCATGATGAGCCGGATGTCGTACTTTTTCTTCATGCGTCTCGCGCGCGCGCGCAAGTCCATGACGTCGAGTCCGCCGGTGTCGTCCACATAGATCGGCGCGTTCATCAGATCCGAGGCGGCGCGGGTGAGCTGCAGCGTGGCGTCGGCCTTGTTCACAAGGCCGGACATGACGCGCTGGAGCGAGACGCGGGCGCGGGAGCAGATCATGCGGGAGATCAGGGCGTCGGCCGACATTTCGCAGGAGAAAATCCCCACCGGCAGCGGTTCGCGCACGCGGACCTTGCCGCCGACGTTCGTGCCGAGGGCGATGTTCTCGCAGATGTTCATCGCCAGCGAGGTCTTGCCCATGGAGGGGCGCGCCGCCAGCACGATCATTTCGGCATTGCGCAGTCCGCGGAGGCGGTCGTCGAGATTGCGGAAGCCTGTGGGGAGGCCGTTGATGCCGTCCTTGCGCTGCAAGATCGCCTCGATCTTGCCCATGGTGTGCTGCACGGAGTCCTTCCACGGCAGGATGGCGTCCTTCTGCGTGTCGGAGATGGCGAGGACGGCCTGCTCCGTTTCGCTGATGATGAGCTGGACGCTGCGATCGGGTGCGTAGCATTTCGCCTGGGCTTCGTCGGTCACGGAGATGACGCGCCGCAGCAGGTGCTTTTCGCGCAGGATCGACGCGTAGTAGTCGGCATGGGCCACGGCGGGGGTTCCCTCGACCATGCGCTCCAAGGCGGCGATGCCGCCTGCGATGTCGAGTTCGCCGCGTCCGCGCAGCTCCTCGGCGACGGTGACGATGTCGACTGGGTTGCCGGCGCCGTAGAGCCGCCAGGCTGTTTCGAAGATCGTGCGGTTCGCCGAAATCCAGAAGCTGTCGGCGACGATGGATGCTTCGGCGCAGACTTCCATCGCTCGAGGCGCGTCGAGGAGAATCGCGCCCAGCACGGCTTGTTCCGCTTCGGCGCTGTAAGGGGGCACCCGCAGGGCAGGGCGTTCTTCTGGGAAGGTGTTTTGTGAAAGGGGCATGTTGCTGAGTCCGGTCCGGGTATTCAAGTAACTGTTGAAGTCAAAACCCTATCACCTCGACGCCGGAGAGTAAAGCGCATTGCATCTTCAGGTTGTCGACAGGTTATGAACATTACGCAGGGATGCTGGATCGACTGCCATAATCTCGAAGAAAAATTCGAGATTATGGAAATGAGCAAAGGGGCACGGGTTTTCCAACCCGTGGCTGAAGTTTGGCCTTTAACGCACGGGTTTTCCAACCCGTGGACGACCACGGACAGGAATGCCCGTGCCCGTGTTGCGTGGCGCTCCGCGCTTGGGCGCGGGCGAGCGGGCGTGGGTGGCGGAACGCGGCGGGGACGCCGCGTCCACTTTGGGCGCAGGTGGCGGGGCGAGTCCGGAGCCTCGCGTTCCCAGGGTTGGCATTCCTCTCCACTCGTTTCCGGGAACATGAACGAGGTGGCCGAAGGATGAATCACACCTTTCTTGAATTGCACGCACCCTCCGCTTGACGGGAGGCGACGGGGAGGCTTATACTTTGCACTGTTTATAAGCGGAAGGAAATGAACGAAATGAAACCAGCGTTGACGGCTGAATTACTTGCCCAAGAAGCGAAGGATTTTGCAAAGCGTGAATCGAAGCACCGCGAACGCAGTCTATTCGGCGTGACGGACGGCAAGGCTGTTGGCACCTACTTGGAGCATAAGTTTCAAGATTGCCTGCAAAAGAAGCATTCGTACACTAAAGGATCGTCGGCCAAGGGAATCGACTTTCCGGATCTCAATGTTGACATGAAGGTCACGAGCATTGAAAAGCCCCAGTCGTCGTGCCCGTTCAAGTCCGCCCGCCAGAAAGTGTATGGGCTGGGATATTCCCTGCTCGTCTTCGTTTACTCGAAGAACGATGACGACAACAGCCGCACTGCCACGCTTGATATCAATCATGTTGTTTTCGTGGAGGCCTGCCGGACGGCTGATTTCCAGACCACCACGGGAATTCTCAAAATTCTTGACAACGCAGGGAATGCCGATGACATCGTCGCCTTCATGGAGGAACGGTTTCTGCCCCTTGATGACATCGAGGCGCGGCGGTTGGCTGAGGAGATTCTGAAGAAGCGACCGGAAGTCGGCTGCCTGACCATTTCCAATGCGCTTCAGTGGCGGCTTCAATACAGTCGAGTGATCGAACAGGCGGGCAAGGTGCCCGGTGTCGATAAGGTTGTCTGATGGACAAAATGGAAAAAGTTGAATTTGGCGATTTTCAGACGCCGCTCAATCTAGCGAGGAAAGTTGGCGAGTTTCTTCGCGACTCTGGCGTGACCGCAGATGTCGTTGTAGAGCCGACGTGCGGCAGAGGGAGTTTCATCCATGCTGCCATTCGTGCCTTTCCTGACGCAAAGGCGGTTTACGGTTTTGACATCAATTCCGCCTATGTTTACGAGGCTCGGCAGGGGCTTGGATGCGACGAGGCGCAAAAAGTTCATTTGGAATGTCGGAATTTTTTCCATGTGGATTGGGAGCAGTTCTTCGCGGACAAAAACGGGCGCATTCTTGTGATCGGCAATCCTCCATGGGTCACAAACTCCGCCCTCGGAGCCCTTGGGAGCAACAATCTGCCCGAGAAAACGAACTTCCAAAGACACAGCGGTTTTGCCGCTAAAACCGGAAAGGCCAATTTCGACATTTCCGAGTGGATGCTGATCCGGTTGTTGGAAGCCCTGCACCGTCGGACAGGTTGCGTGGCCATGCTCTGTAAAACCACGACAGCACGGAAGTTGTTGCGCCATGCATGGGTCAGCTGCCTGAATATCGGACGTGCGTCTCTTCATCTGATCGACGCACAGAAGCACTTCCAGGCATCGGTTGACGCCTGCTTGCTCATCGTGCACACAGGCATTGCGGAGGCCTCTGCGACAGCCTCGGTCCATCCGAGGCTGTCATTCGAGGAACGAATGACGACCTTTGGCCTCGTCGGGAATGAATTGGTGGCCGACATCGACGAATACCGTCGGTTGCGCGACATTGACGGCATTTCCTGTTACACATGGCGATCCGGCGTGAAACATGACGCAGCGGCTGTCATGGAGTTCAAACAGGACGACGAGCATTTCACCAACGGACGAGGCGAGAAACATCAGTTGGAAACGACGTATCTGTTTCCGCTTTTGAAGTCGTCGGACGTTGCCAACGGACGGACAACGCCAGACCGCTATGTCCTTGTTACGCAGCGAAGACCGTCGGATGACACGGAAGAGATTCAGAGGGTCGCGCCCAAGACGTGGGCCTACCTGACGGCACATGCGAACATTCTTGATAAAAGGGGCAGCATCATCTACAAGAAACGTCCACGATTCTCTGTTTTCGGCATCGGCGACTACACGTTTGCGCCTTGGAAGGTCGCTGTGTCCGGCTTGTACAAGAACTGCCGGTTTGAGGTCGTCGGTCAAAAACACGGAAAGCCGATCGTGTTGGATGACACCTGCTACTTCATTTCGTGTTCGTCTCTGGAAGAGGCGGACTTTGTGTGTGAACTCTTGAATTCAGACGTTTGCCAGAGATTCCTCAAATCGCTTGTCTTTTTCGACGCCAAACGACCTGTCACGATTGATGCCTTGAACCGCATTGATCTGAAGAAGGTTGCGGAACATGTGAGCAGGGAGTCGGAGGCGCGCAGTTTTTTGGCATCGGCGGCAGAATTTGAGGACAGCCATCTTTTGTTGGTGTTCGAGAAAGGGGCAGAGAATCGAACCAAAGGTTCTTGTTTCACTCAACGTGATTCACGCCGCCACTAGTTTTCCTGTATTACTTTCAATTCTACGGTCTTGATCAATTTCGTGATGTCTATTTTTAAACGTATAAAAGTTCTGGCGCTGTTGCTGGCGCCTGCCGTCGCGGGGGTTGCCGGCGCGGCGGAACTGAGCGCGCGGGTGAGCGCGGAGGCGGTGTACCTTGGCGACGACTTCCGGTTGGAGGTCACGCTGGATGGCGCCAAGGCACCGGGCGCAACGCCTCAAATCGAGAACGCGGCGGGCTGTTCGATCAGCGCGCCGCAGCCGCGGAACCAGTCGAGCCGCAGCGTGTCAATCATCAACGGCAAGCGGAGCGAGCACGTCGTCGAACGGACGTCGTGGATCTACGCGGTGCGTCCGGAGCAGGCGGGCGTTTTGACGTTGGGCGAGGCCAGCCTCGAGGTGGACGGACGACGGTTGACGACGTCGATCCCGCCGGTCCGGGTGCTTGGCGCCGAACCGCAGCCGCATGTCAAGGTTTCGCTGTCGGCCAGCCGAAACGTCGTGCTGGTGGAAGAGGTCTTCGATGTGGTTCTCGACGTGGTGATCGTCCGTTTGCCGGGCGAGCATGCCGAGATCAATCCGATGGCCGGCGGCGAGAACGCGCCGCATCTCGACATTCCGTTTTTCGTTGAAGGGGCGGTCTCCGGGTGCGATTTCGCGCGTCCGCTCGATGGCTTCCTCAACGGGCTTTTGTCGGAGCGACCGGAGAGCGGCGGCTTCCGGGTGAACAACTACACCCGATCGACCCCGGGCTCGCCTTTCGATTTCTTCGGCAGCTTCGGCAATCGAACGCCGGCGGTTTTCCATTTGGCCCGCACGGCGACGGATCTGGATGGCAAGCCCGCCTGGCGGTACCAGCTGACGTTTCCCTTCAAGGCCACGGACGAGGGGACGTGCCGGTTTCCGGCGGTGCGGTTCAAGGGGCATGTCTTCGTCAGCGACAACGGTTCGGCGCCTCGGCGGCATCCTGTCTTTGCCGTTTCCGAGCTGTTGACCGTCTCTGTTGCGCCACCGCCCGCCGAGGGGCGTCCGGCCTCGTTCATCGGCTCGCTTGGCACGCGCATGGAGGCTGCGGTCTCGCTGGACGTCCAGTCGTGCAGCGAGGGCGATCCGATTCAGTTGACGCTCGAGATCACCGGCGATCAAACGCTGGGCAACATGAAGACGCCGCGGATTTTCGACAATCCGCTCATGAGCGAGCGTTTCCGGCGTTACGGGGACGTCCCGTCCGAGCGTCTTCCGGCGGGCATGCGCTACGTTTACAAGGTTCGTCCGATTCAAAGCGGCACGATCGAGGTGCCCGCGCTTGAACTCGCCTTTTTCAACACCGAGACACGTCAATACGAGACGATCGAGACGGCGCCCGTGCCGTTGCGCGTCAATCCGGCGGCGCAGCTTGATCCGGATGCGATCTACGGCGTCGCGACCAACGTCTCCCGCGCCAGTCTTTCCATCGAAGCGGAGCTGCATCCGTCTGGGCTTGCGATGACGGCGCCCACGACGGCGCCCATGCGCCGTTCGGCGATGGGCGGCGCGTTTTTCGCCGCGTTTCTGGCGCCGCCTTCGATTTACGCCCTTGTCGTGGCGGCCTCGGCGTTCTGGCGGCGTCGCAAGACGTTGGGCGAGACGTTGAAGCGCGGCTCGGCGACGGGGCGCGCCACGCGGCGGATTCTCAAGGCGAAGACGCCGCAGGCGGTCATGGAGGGCGTCGGCGCCTTCTTGCGCGACAAGTTCGGCGAGGATGGCGCGAGTTTCACGCCGGGCGACGTGCGGTCGATTTTGGAGCGGCGCGGGGTGGATGGCGCGGTGGTCGACGAGGTCGTCCGGCGCCTTCAGGCGGTGTTCGATTCCGGTTTCACGCCGGGCGGCGATCCGGCGGGCGTCGTCAAGGCGCATCGCCATCGGCTTGCTGAGCTTTTGGGCGCGCTCAAGGTCGTGCTCTTTGCGTGTCTGCTGGGCGGACTGGCGTCGGCGGCCGACGCCGCGGCGCCGGCGTCGTTCATTTGGCGGCAGGCCGCTTCGGCCGCTTCGCAGGCGCGTGAGCCTCGGGATTTCCGCGAGGCGGCGATGTTGTATCGTGAAATCATCGAGAGCGACGGAGCCGATGGCGCCGCTCTTTACAACTACGGCACGCTGCTGCTGCTCGCGGGTTGCCCCTCGGCGTCCTTCGACGCGCTGTCGCGCGCGGAGGCGCTGCTTGGCGCGACCCCCGAGATCGAGAACAACCTTGCCATCGCGTTCGTCGAGCTTCGCAAGGCCGGGAGCGGCAAGGACGCGCCGCGGCAGGGCGTGGACGCTGCCGCGGAGCTGCCATGGTACCGCGTGCCGCTCTTCTGGCATTATCGCGTGCCCATGCAAGTGCGCGAGGACTGGCTTGCCGTTGCGTGGGGCGTTTTATGGGCCGGGCTGCTGCTCCGGCGGTTGCGGGCGCGCCGCCTGGGCATGGTCCTGACGGCGGCGGGGCTCTTGGCGTCGGCGCTGCTTCTCACGAGCGTGTTGGCGAGCCATCGGGTGCTGACGGCGCCGCTCCCCGATGTGCCCGAGGCGACGGCGCAGGAAGGAGTGGCGACGCCATGAAATTTCGGTTTCAGATGATGGCGTTTCTTGTTGTCGTCGTTTTCGGCGGCTTCGGTGCGCTTGCCCAACGGACGGCGCTGACGCCAACCGTGACGTTTCGTCTTGCGCCGACGCAGCCGCGCTACTACGTGGGACAGACGGTGGCCGTGAACATCGTCGTCGACATCGGCGAGGCGGATTTGGCCGGCGGCATCGACATTGACGGCTTGCCGGACGCCGGGGTCGTCCAGATGGGGCGGTTTCGGCAGGTTGAGAGCGGGAGCCCCCAGAAGCTCGCCTTCACCACCGACGCCATCCTGCTTCGCCAGGGCACGGTCGTCTTTGCTCCCGTTTTGAACGGACAAATCGCCGTTCGGATGAGATCCTCGGGGTTTCCCATGCGTCGGATCCTGCCATTCCAGTCGACGGCCGACGTGTTGGAGATCGATGTTCTGGCGCCGCCGCTGGAGGGGCGGCCTGCAAGCTATTGCGGCGCTGTCGGCCAGTTCCGGCTTTCGGCCTCGCTTTCGCCGACAAGCGCTTCGGTCGGCGATTTGCTGAATTTGAAGTGGTCCCTGCTTGGCAAGGGCGTGGTGGACGATCTGTCCGATGTCGAATACCGTCCGGGGCCTGACTTCAAGGTGTATCCACCGAAATTGACGGCGCAGGACGACGGCGTGACGTCGTTTGCCCAGGTCATCATCCCGATGAGCACGAATGCGACGCAGGCGGCGGCATTGACGGTGGCGGTGTTCAATCCGATCAAAGGCGACTATGAGACGCTTCAGGTCGGGCCGTTCGCCATCCGCGTCAAGGCGCGGGAGATTGAATCGAGCCCGACGAATGCGCCGATGCCTTTCGTCGCGATGCCCGAGGCGCCTTCGGGCAACGGCACGGCACTGCGTGCCGACGGGACGGTTCGCGGCCTCTCCTGGTTTGTCCGTCGACGCCGTGGAACGCTGGCGACGCTGGAGGTGGCCTCGCGTGCGCGGCTGTGTCCCGACGCCGGCGCGCGGGCGCTGTTCGAGATTCCGGCAGGCGCCGAGGTCGAGATACGCGAGCGTCATGGCGACTGGTGTCGCGTCCTGCATGGCCGTGCCAGCGGGTGGGTTCCCGCCGCGGCGTTGCGCCAGGGGGCGATTCAAGATCGTTGAATCGCAAAGGCACGAGGGTTCAGGGTTCAGGACAGGTTCAGTTCCTTCTGAACAGGCAGGTCTTTTCGCAGCTTTCGCAGCCTTTCGAACACGGGTCGATCGCTGCGGGGTCTTCACCCGTCCAGCAGTAGGTGCAGACGTCCTCGAACCCGATGGCCTTCTTGATGTCTTCGACGCGCTGGAAGGCGAGGGAGTCGATGCGCAAGTAGTCGCGAATGCGCTCGATCATCGTCTTGTAGCGTTCGCTGTCCGGGTCGCGGTAGCGATGGACGGGCGCCTGATCGCCTTCGAGGTCGCGAATGACGCGTCGGGAGATCAGGTCCATGATGTTTCGGGAACGGGAAAAGCCGATGAATTCGCAGGGGTAGAGCAGGGGTGGGCAGGCGATGCGGATGTGGACTTCGCTGGCCTTCAGGGCGCGCATGCGCTTCGCCTGGTTTCGGAGCTGGGTGCCTCGGACAACCGAGTCGTCGCAGAAGACGATCCGCCGTCCCTGGATGATCGAGGGGATGGGGATGAGCTTCATTTCGGCGATCATGTGGCGATCGGTCGGGTTCGACGGCAAGAAACTGCGAGGCCACGTGGGCGTGTATTTCACGAACGGGCGCTCGTACCGGATGCCGGAGGCCTGTGCGAAGCCGAGCGCGTGGGCGACGCCGGAGTCGGGGATGCCGGCGACGATGTCGCCATCGGCCGGGCTCGACTTGGCGAGATGTTCGCCGCAGCGGTAGCGCACCTGCTCGACGTTCTGGCCTTGGTAGGACGACGCCGGGTAGCCATAGTACACGTAGAGGAACGCGCAAAGTCGCATCGGTCCGGACGGTTCGACCAAGGTTTCCATGCCGGTCGCGGTGATCCGGACGATTTCGCCGGGGCCGAGCTCGCGCAACGGCTCGAAGCCGAGGTTGGGCAGGGCGCAAGACTCGGTGGCGGCGGAAAAGCAGTCGGGCCCCCGCCCGACGGCGATCGGTGTCCGGCCGTACCGGTCTCGTGCGGCGTAGAGGACGTCGTTTTCCTTGAGGAGCAAAATGGAGCAGGAGCCTTGGACGACCTCCTGGACGTAGCGGAGGCCGTCTTCGATGGTGTCTTGCGTGTTGATGAGCGTTCCGACCACCTCGGTCTGCGTGACGGCGCCCGACTGCATGGCCGAGAACTGGCCCTGGTGCTTGGCGAGCAGATTCTTGACGATCGAATCAATGTTCTTGATGAGCCCGACCGTGACGAGCGCATAGGTGCCGTGGTGGGAGAGGAAGAGCAGCGGCTGGTCGTCCAGATCGCTGATCACGCCGATGCCGGAACGCGCTTTCAGCTCGCGGAAGTGATCGTAGTCCGTTTCGAAGCGCGTCCGAAAAGGGGTGTTGGTAATGTCGTGGATGGCCCGATGGAATTCATTTCCGTCCCAGAGGGCGAGCCCCCCGCGCACCGTTCCCAAGTGCGAATGGTAGTCGGTTCCGTAGAACAGGGACGACGCGCAATTTTCCTTTGTAACGACACCGAAAAAACCGCCCATGGGAAAAAAAGCTCCAGCTGCTGGTTGAGGACAAGTAAAATGAGAATGCTACCATATCCATGCCAATGACGAAACCAAAAAAATCAAGTTTTCCAGGTTTTCCATCCAATTTCCGCTCGACAGCCTCGCTGAAAAACGATAATATAGAGCCTGTCCCAATTCCGCACATTGTTGCGCGGCAAGGAGTTGAACCGAAAGAAAATCCGTCATGGAAGGCGTTTGTCCTTCCATGACGGAAAGAAGTGTTCTATAATTCGGGTAAACAACAGATCGAAAGGTAGAACACATGTACAATGTAGCATTTCAGCCCGAGCTTCGT
>JBMNOD010000081.1:0-16259 GCA_050942875.1 Kiritimatiellia bacterium | reverse complement strand
AAGCTTGGGGTTGGTGGACAAGGTGGACTTTGTGGACGGAGTGGACAAAAAACCGAGGTCTGGGGTGTCCCCAGCCAACGCTTCTCTCTTCTCCCTTCTCTCCGAGGACTGGCGCCGTCGGCGTCAGTCCTCGTCCACCGTCTCGTCGCGCTGGTAGATCGGGAGCTGGCGGTAGGGAACGGTGAAGGCGAGGATCATGAGGGAGGTGCAATAGGGGCGGCTGACTTCGTGCCCGCCCCAGCCGCCGTCGCCGCCCTGCTTGGGGATCCAGGTGCGGTACATCCAGTTTGAGAAAACCTGCCACCCTTCGCCGCCAATTTGAAAAAGGCCCTGTGACGTGTAGTACATCCCATAATAGGCGTTGTTCTGGTTCTCCAGTTCACGATAGACGCGCAGGAGATAGCGCGCCGCGCGAAGCGAATCGGGATCGTTGTGCCGCCCGCAAAGCTCCAGGCACAAGATGCCGGCGCCCGTCAGCGTCACCGCATAGGATTCGTTGCCCTGCTGATAGACAAAGTGCCCTTGGCCGGCGTTGTGGTGGCGCTTGACATAGGCGACCGCGCGCTCGATCGCGTCGGACGGGACGCGCCCGCCGTTCAAGCGGCACGACCGCAGCGCCATCAACGCCCATCCCGAGCAGGACATGTCGCTGTCGCTCGAGGTCTGGGCATAGCGCCAGCCGCCTGTGTCGCGGGCGTTCTTTTTGACGTTCTGCGCATCAAGCAGGATCTTCACCGCCTTCGGAAGAACATCGTCGAGGCGCGCCTGGCGCGGCGCATCGACCATGCCCGAGACCTCCGAGAGGAACAGCGTGCAGATGCTGTGCGCGTACATCTTGCCATTGCCCTCCTGAACCGTGCCGAAGTATCCCTTCTCATCGGGAAGGCCCAGAATGTAGTCGATCGACTTGTTGATGCAGACCCCGTATTGATCCGCGCCAGGCACATGGCCCTTGGCAAGGAACGCCATCCCCGCCAGCGCGGAAATCGCCCCGCCCTTGCCATGCGTCCCCGGGAACGCGCCGTCGGACAACTGCACGCTCGCCAGATACGCGAGGCCGTTGTCGATCGATCGGTCGATCTCCTCTTCAAACGCCTTGTCCTGCGCCCGTGCCTGCGCCGCAAACAGAACCGCGAGCGCGGCACCCAGCGCGAACGCCAGCGAGCGTCCGCTCTCCAACATGTAAAACCGCCGCGTCATTTCCCCTCCTTCGACAATTCGTTAAAGTAGGCTTTCACCAGCTCGCGATATTCGACCGGCACCGATTCGAGCGCATCCGACAACGCCTCCGTCGACATCTCGCCGCGCATCTTGAACCAATCGGCCGGCACTCCCGGCACGCCACGCAAGCCCTGCTCGCCTTCTGGCTGAGGCGAATCTGACGGCCTGGCCTTCATCGCCCCTCCTTTTCCCGGCTCCGGCAACCCCGGCTGAGGCGATCCAGGCTCCGGCCGCCCCGGCATCGGCTGGCCGGGTTGCGGGAGCCCGGCCTGCTGAGCAAGCTGCTCGGCCAAGCTCTTCATCTGCTCCGCCGCCTTGCCGGCTTGTTCCGCCGCCGGCTGCATCGGCTTCGACGGAGGCGCCGACGGGGCTCCTTCCTGTGGCATCCCATCTTGCGGGGCGCCTTCTTCGGGCGCACCTTCCTGCGACGGCGTCTCCTGTGCTTCCTGCGCGGCCTCCATCGCCGCCTTCATCGCCTCAAGGGCTTCGTTTGCGGCGTCGCGCGCGCGCCGGCCGAGCTGTTCGGAGAGCGCGTCCATCGCCTCGCCGGCCTTCTCAAGCGCCTCGGAAGCGTCCTTCATGCTCTGGGCGGCGTCTTCCATCTTCTCGCCTGCGGCGTCCAAATCCGGCATGGGCTGCCCTTCCTGCGCCTGCGGTTCAGGCGGAGCCATCTGCTCGGCGGCCGCTTCCGCCTGCTGCCGGGCCGCTTCCATCCGCGAGGATGCGCTGTCCAACGGCTCGGACACAGGGCTGATCAGCTCCTTGAAGCTCTCGTCGAGCGCATTGAAGGGCTCGGCCATCTCGGCCACTTGTTCCTGGAGCGCCTCGGCGCGTTCCGCGACGTCCTGCTGCAACGCCTCGGCACGCGCCTCGGGCGCGGCGTCCTCCGGCATCTCCGGCGTGCGTTGCTCCAGCTCCGCCTTGGCTTCCTCCGCCGTTGCGGGATTCTCCAGCTTCTCCACGGTTTCGCGGAGATCCTCCTGCTCCTGCTTGAGCTTGTCGATTTCTTCGGCCAAGGCCTCCGCCTGCTTCTTGGCGGCCTCCAGCGGTGCAGGCGCAGGTTCCTCGGCCCTCTTCCCGAACTCCTCTTTCAGCGCCTCCTGCGCCTTGCGCCACGCCTCCATCTCTTCGGGCGTCATTTCCTTCTGCTCCGCCTGCTCGGCGAGCGCCTCCTGGCGATCGGCCAAATCGGCCATCTCCATCGCCTCTTCGGCCGCCTCGCGGCGTTCGTCTACGGCGTCTTCGAGCATCGCCGCCGCCTCGATGGCGTCCTCCAGAATCTCGATGAGCTTCACGACCTGCGGTCGGCGCGCCTCGGGATTGGAGAGCATCGCCACGTCGGCCTGCGCACGCGCAGGCTGAATCGTGTGCTGCAACAAACGACGCATTTCCGGCACAAGCGATTCGAACATCCCCTCCCCCGCCGTCTCGATCATTTCGAGAACCTGCATCTCGGCCTTGTTGATCGCGGCGAGCGAAGCGCCCAGGCGCCTCATCGCCGCCTCGTCGGCCTGTCGGTCGATCTCGGCAAGCGCGGCCTTCGCCTCGCGCAAGGCCTCGTCGAGCGCCGCCACCGTCGCATCCGCCGCCTTCGCGAGCTTGTCGGCCTGCTCCTCCAGCATTTGAGCCGCCAACGACGGCGCCGCGCGATCAAGCGTGATTTCGATGACGGCGCTGAACGCCTCCTGGGGCCCGCCCAGCGTTTCGGGCAGATTGTCGCGCGCCGCAAGCTGCACGCGCGCCTTGCCGACGCCGCCCGCGATGAGGTTCGCCAGCGCGACATCGACATCCGCCTTCCACACGCCAGGCTCAACCATCGCCAGCGCCACGTCGCGCACGCGCTCCAAGGCCGCATAGCCGACCCCCACGCGCAACTCCGCGCCCGCGAGGCCAAAGTCATCCCGCATGATCGCCCGAATCGGCAGCTCCCCGTAAGGCGGCAACGTAAAGGAAAGGCGCTCCGGCTCCACAAGCTCGATCGTCGGTGCGAGATCCTTGACAATCCGGACAGGGTTGAACACCGGCGTGTTCGTGAAGCCATGCGCATCGTGCAGCCGGATGCTCCACATCCCGGCCGTCTCTTCGGACAGTTCGAAGCTCCACTCCACCGTCCCATCGGCGGCGGGGACGCCCTCGCGCTCGCCGTCCGACAGAATCAGCGCGCTGGACAGCGGACGCTTGGTCTTGATCCCAATGCCGATGCGACTGCCCGCAACCGCCTCCACCGCCATCACGCCCTCGGGGTTCGTCTGCGCGCCCTGCCCCGTGTAGGCGGGCGGCTCGCACGTGACGACGAGATTCGTGTAGGCGGGAACCGGCACGGCCGTAATGGAATAGAAACGCGTCAAGGCACTGCCGCACGCGACGCGGTAGCGGAACGACCCGGGAACTTCCGCGATGAAATGACGATAGTAGCGAATCTCCTCGCCTTCGCCCTTTTCGGACGATGTCTGGCGCATCCGTTCCACGGTCTCGCTGTCCGCGCCAGCGGGCAGCATGCGCAGATACGCCTGCTGGGGATAACCGCCCTTGATGGCGAGCTCGAACGGCAGCGGCGCCCCCTCCAGCACATAGGCGTCCCCCGGGCTGACGCTGAGGTTGTCGGCATACAAGTTGTCGACCTGGGCCGATGGCAGCACGGCGCGCAGGACGAGCCGCGACATGGACTTCGGCCATATCGCGAAAAGCAGCGCGATCACGCCGAGCGCCGCCGCCGCCGCGATGAACTTCGGCTTCACCGTGCGCATCGTGAACTCGCGCCTCGGCGAGACGTCCTTCACGTCGCGCACGGCGTCGTCGGTCAGCACCTCGAGCAGCTGCGACGAGCCCTCCGCCATGGTTTCCGGGTTGGAGAGCAGCGCCACGACGGTCGAGAGGCGCTCTTCGATCTCGGGGCGGTTGCGCTCGATCATCGCCGCGATGCGCACGGGCGTGAACGGCTTCGAAAGCGGCCTCGCCAGCATGTGGATCGCCGTCGCGCACACTGCCGCCACCCCGCAGCCCCACATCGCCCAGCGAATGCTCGAGGTGTAGATCATGACCATCGCATCCACGGCCATGATGGCGAGGATGGCGATCGCCGCCGCCGCCACGACGGCGAGCAGCCCGCGCAACCAGACGATCGACCGGATGCGGCGCACCGCCTGCCGAAGCTTGCGCTCGATGTCCGGCGGCAACGCCGCGTACGCCATGCGCGCCTCCCGGTGCGACTCGAACCATCTTCGTATTCTCTCTTTCATTGACAATCTCCTTTCCCGGCGCGCCCTAGGCAATGCCCGCCCGTTTGCGGACGAGCCATTCCGCCGTGAGCAGTCCGACTGCGAGCAGGAACAGCAGGCCGGAATTCCACAACAGCAGCTCGGTCCGCTCGTGCATCACGCGATTGCCCTCGCCATACGCATCCCACATCTCCGGAATCTCGGTCGGGTTGCCCGCCCGCCCGCCCGTGATCGTCGCCAGCTTCGACACGACGTCGCGCGACACCGTCACGTCCACGAACTCCGCCGGCTTGTCCGCGGTCACCACCACGAACTGCGTCTTCAGCCCTTCGGGGAAGTCGCCGCCAAGAGCGCGCCGGGCGGGTTCGCACTGGAAGACCAGCGCATAGACGCCGGGATCGGGAATCGGATCGAGCATCCCTTCGTAGAGGCCATTGGAGTCTCGGCGAAACTCCAGCGGCGACATCTTGAGCACGCGATCCTCCGACATCAAGGCGACCGTCGGCTTGAGGCCGTTGATCGCGTTGTACTGCGCATCGGAGATGCGGGCGAACACGCGCACCGGCTCCGTCGGCTTGTAGCGGAGCTTGTCCGTCCCCAGCCGCACGAACGTGTTGCCGGCGCGCAGCTTCTCGCCCGCGCCCCAGCGCAGCACCTGCCCCCAGAAGCGATGGTGGCGCGTGTCGCCCACGCGGTAGCGCAGACGCCACGTCTGGTCCGTGTTGAGCATCAGCACCTTGCCCTGCCCGAACGACCGCGCCACGACCAGGGCGTTCCGCGCCTGCGTCTCGCGCATTTCCGCGAGCCGCCGCACCGCCGCCTCGGGATCCTCCTCGATCTCGCGCACGGCCAACTGCGCCGCCGACGCCGGCTCGGCATCGACCGGCGCCGCATACGCCAGCACCTCCGCGCCGGGCTTCACGCCCTCCACCGTCTGGCGCCAGCGCAGCACCGGCGCCTCGTCCCAGATCGATTCGTTCTCGTAGGACGAGGACGACTGCATCATCACCGGATGGCCGCGCCCGGCGGGCGCGAGCCGCAAGTGGAACTCCGGCTCGGGCGGCATGCGGCGGTCGCCGTCCGCAGGCGAGACGACCACCGGCAGCATGTCGAGCAGCGTCGTGTTGCGGATGCGGTGCGGCATCGCCTCGGGGCCCGCGATGACGACCAGCAGCGCCCCGCGCTCCTCCACGGTGTAGCGGATGTCCTCGACCACCGCATCGGGCAGCTCGGCAGGCGGGAGGTCGCCCAGGATGATCGCGTCGAACTTGCGCCACTCGTCGCGGCCCCGCGGATAGTCCCCGGACTCGGAATCCCCGAACCGGCGGCTCGCCGAGGCCGGCGGCAGCCGATCCTCCGGCTGGCCTTCGACGCGATCCGGGTGGATGAGATACTCCTGCAAGTGGACGGACTTGTCGCGCCCGTAGAACAAATTGCGCAAATAGCGGAACTCCCAGCGCGGACGCGAATCCACGAGCAGCACGTTCGTCCGGTCGTCCGTCACCGAGACGTCCACGCTCCAGGCGTTGTTGTCCGCGAACGCCTCGTCCGGAACGGCGTCCACGACAACGCGGTAGCGCAGCACCCCCTTCTCCTCGGGCAAGTGCGTGAAGCGGAACTCGCGCGCGAAGTCGTTGTTTTCGATGAAAACCGTCTGCTCCTCGATCATGTCCTCGCCGAGCATCAGGCGCACCGTCGTCTCGCGCCCGGCCGCGCCGGTCGCGACGAGCGAACCGGTTATGCGAATCTTGTCGCCCAGGAAGACGGAGTCCGGCGACCGCACGTCGCCGAGCGCCACGTCGACCGGCGGCCGGGAGCCGCCGATCAAGATCGACGACACCGGAATGCCCGCGCCGCCGAGGCGGCGCGCCACGGCATCGACGCCCGCGTCGCCGTTGTGGCGGCCGTCCGTCAGCAGCAGGAACCCCGCCAGCTCCTCGGGGGGGATGTCCTTGAGCGCCGTCTCGATCGCCGCCGTGATGTCCGTGGCCGAACGGAACGCCTGCAAGCGCGCGGCGGAGGCGTCGTCTTCCGTGGCAGGGTCTTCGGCGTCCGCGCCCTCAAGGCCGCTGTCGTAGCGCGCCAGGGCGCCGAAGCGATAGATGTCCACGTCGTAGCGCGAGCGGAGATGGTCGATCAGCGAGCGCGGGCGCGACCCCTTTTCATGAAGAAGCCGCGCCGCGATCGCCGCCCGGTTCGTGTCCGACGCCGCCAGCGCCGCCGCGCGCGCCGACTCGTCGAGTCCATCGAAAGCCGCGATGCCGCCAGCCGGGACGAGGCTTGGCGCGGCTTGCGCAACCTGATCGAGCGCATCGGCGCATCCGATCGCGAGCGGCTTCAGGTCGCCGCCCTCCTCGGCGGCCAGATCCACCAGTTTCTCGAAGCCGGGGAGCAGGCTCTCGCGGATGTGGCGCGCCACGCGGCCCAAATTGTCGTGGAGTTCAAAATGGTCTTGCGCTGAAATCTTCTTGGCCAGGCCCTCCATCGTCTCCGCGCTGCGTTCGAGCATCGCCCGGGCCTCGCCGGCCGCCGTGCCGACCTCAAGGCGCTCAAGCGTCATCCCGGGCGTCAAGGCGATCTCGCGGAAGACCGCGAAGCGCTCGGCGAACGCCGCCACGTCCCGCGCAAAGCTGTCGAGGGTCGGCCCGTCGGCATTGAGCAGACCCAGCGCCGCGGCCACCTGGAGCCGTTCGGCCAACGTCCAATGGCGATCGACAAACTGCATCGAGGCCGAATCATCGACGAGGACCACGACGCGGCGCCGGATCGTGCGCGTCTTCTCGCCGACCCGCACCGGTTGCAGCAGCATGAAGAAGATCGCCAGCAGCGCCGCCAGGCGGCACGCCACGAGCGCCGCGCCGCGCCGTCCGGGCAACCGGGAGCTTTCGTGCGAATAAAGGAAAGAAACGACCTCGACCGCGGCGCCGGCCAGCAGCGCCATCAGCAGCAGATGCGTCGGCGACGCCAGGAAGAGGTAGCGCGCCATGAGCTGCAGCACGAGCCACGAGGCGCCCATGCCGACGGGAACGAGGATCGCAAGCCGCACGAGCGGCCGATTCCCGACGCGACGCACGACGAGGCGGTGCACGATCACCCAGACCGCCAGCCCGGCCAACGCCAAAAGCCAGAGCGCCGTGGTGGGCACGGTTGCCGGAAGGATGTCCCCTCTTGCGATGTTCTGGTCCATGATTTCGCCGATGCCTCCGATGTCAATCGTCCTGAAGCTCGCGAATCTCCGCGAGCGACTTGCGGAACGAGGCCGTGCCGGCCTGCCCCATGTTGGTGAAGTCCACATCGCGCTGCTCGCCCATCCGACGCTGGATCGCAATCCAGCGCGTGAGCGCAATCTCAACGACGAGGAACACGAACGCCGCAAACGCCAGGATGCGCCAGACCTCCTTGCCGAACGCCTGCCCATGCAGCGCGCTCAGCACGTCTTCCTCGCGCGTGGCCGTCGACAGCGAGATGTACTTGCGCAGAAATTCCGTCTGCGCCGGCGAGAGCGCCTCCAGCGTGCTCTCCTCCGAACCAGACGCCACGCTGAACACGATCGTCCCGTCCGCCGCCGTCACGCCGGCAAGCTGCTCCGTGAAAACCGACGGCACCGTGACGTGGTAAAGCCCCGGCGTGAGACTGCGCGCCACGCGCAGCGACATGCCGTTGGGCGTCCCGAAAATCTCGCCATGGAAGCGTTCGCCGGCGGGGTCGCGAATCTCGACGATTTCGCCGGAGCCCTCGCCGCCCTCCGCCATCACCGGGCTGAACGCCTGCGGAGGAACGATCTCCTCCGGCCCGCCGTTGCGGGACCAGTGAAGATGGATGTAAGCCTGGCTCCAGTCTTCCTCGAAGGTGATGCGCACCCCATACCGCTGCCCCGCCTCCAACGACAGCGCCTCGGAAGGCCGCTTGCCATCGATTGTCAACGTCGCGCGGTCGTCATATTTCAAGTTGAATTTGTAATCGCCCGAAACCGGCGGCACAAGCGACCCCGTCCAAATCACGGAGAAGCGGTCGGACGGAATGCCCTTCATCGGGCTGCCCGTCCCCCAGTTGAAATCAATCTTCGAGTCGAGGCGGCGGAGGGATTCGCCGCGGAATCCCTGGCGCTTGTAGTAGCGCCCGATGAGGCCGTTGGACGAGGCGTCGCCCACATGGACGGCGGAGGCCGGCGCCAGCAGCAGCGTCGCGCCCTCCGAAGGCGCCACGTTCAGATCCGCCGCGACGGGGCGGGCGAGATGATAGACCAGCTCGTGCATGAGCTGCACGAAGCTGCGCCGCGCCGGCAAGTCGGAAATGGTCGCGTCGAACGGAAAGGCGCTCGTCGCCGCCGTGCCGCTGCCAAACGGACGCACCGCCAAAAACGGCGCGCCCGAAGCCAGCCGCCCCGCGACATGCTGCGCGCCGGCAAGCCCTTCGTCGAGCGACCAGAACTGGAGCGGCCGCACGCCGCCCAGATCGCTCCCCGTGCGAAGCGCGCGCAGCGCGTCGTGCGTGAAGCCCGATGGATCGATCGGGTCGCCCGTCGTGGCGGAGTGCTCGCGCCGCCACCGCCCGAGAGGCAGCGGCATCACCGGCTTGCCCTCGAGCGCCCAGGCATTGTAGAAGGCCGGCACGGCCGACGCGCCGGGCAGCACGAGCAGGCCCGCGCCGGAGGCGACGTGCTCGGCCAGCGCCTTCGCGGCGGTGTCGGGCAACCGCGGGACATCCGCCAGAATCACGACGCCGAAGCCCGCAAACGACGTGCGCGCGGCGGCCGTCGCCGCAGGCTCCACCAGCGGATCGAGCAGGAAGTCGGCCGACGCCGACGTCGAGCCGCCCTGGAAATGCGCCAGCTCAGGCCGGAGCGCCAGCCCGACAAAGGTCGAGGACTTCCCGAAGAGATCGGGCGAAGCGGAACCGTCGACGACAAGCACCTTGAGCGCGCCAACGACTTGCACGACGTGGTGGAAGACGTCGTCGGCGGGCAGATCGTCCTCCGCCTCCACGACCGCCTCGACGAGCGAGGCGCCGGGCTTTGCAAACCGGTGATGGAAAAGCAGCGTGTGGCTCGCGCCCGGCTCGAGCTGGCGAATCGCCCGGCTCGTGAGCACCACCCCGTCCGCCTTCACGGACACGGCGTCGGGCGTGACCGCCTCCGTGCCCGTGTTGCTGACCGTGACGCGGATGCCGACCGCCCGGTCGGCGCCGACGACGGGGCGCGTGAGCGACACGTCCGTCACGGCGACGTTGCGGATGGACGTGGGCAGCGGCAGCGTGCGCCAGACGACCTGCGGCGTCGTGGGAAGCTGGGCGAAGAGCCGCTGGATCGTCTTCCAGCGCTCGGGGGAGCTCAGGTTCCAGCCGACGGCCTGGCCGTCGCCGATGACGACGATCTGCTTGACGGCGTTGTTGCCGGCGGCGAGCGTCACGGCCGAGGCCGTGAGCGAACCCATGATTTGCAGCGTGCCGTGGACGGGCTTGAGCTGCGCGAGCGTCTCGCGCAGCACGCGCTTGTCGGAAATCGGGACGGGGTTGAGCACCTGCGGCACGGGGCCGCCGAGGATGATGCTGAAGGCCGTGCCGCGCGGCGCGTCGTCGATGTATTTCTGCGCCTCGTCGCAGGCGCGCTCGAAATTGCTCCGCCCGTCCGTCACCATCGCCATCGAGGACGAACCATCGACCACCAGCACCACGTCCTTGTGCGCGCCGCGTCCGAAGCGCTTGAGATTGAGCCGGCGCTCGAAAAGCACGGACGCCAGCACGAGGGTGAAGAGCACGACCGAGGCGACAAGCAGCCCTCGACGCCACCGGGGGTGGCGCCAAAGCGCGAAGCTCGTTCCAAAGGCGGCGATGGCGAGCAGCGTCGTCGGCAGCACGACGACCCACGGAATGCGCGACTCCGGCTGGATGAACGGGCGCGCGAATGCAAGCGCGGCAAGCGCGGGAATCAGGCAGCGGCACGCCAGCAAAAGCATGTCCTCAAGCAGGACGCGGCGGCGGCGGCGGCGCACCGAGTCGAGCAGGAAGCGCATCGCGCCCCAGAGGACCTTGTGGTGGTTCTTTCGGTTCAGCAGGTGGATGATGACGGGAATCGCCACCGCCAGCAGCCCGAAAAGCATTGCTACATTGATGAATTGCATTCGTCGGAAATCCAGTTCTCAGCCCGTCCCCATGCGACGGCGCACCAGGTAGTCGGCAAGCGCCTTCTCGAAAGGCTCGCGCGTGTTGACCGGCACGTAGTCCGCCTGCATCCGGCTGCTGCCGTCCTTGAGCGTCTGGACAAAGTCGTCGATTCGCTCCAGGTACAGGGCGCGGATGGTCTTGGGGTCGAGCTGAAGCTCGATCGAAGATTCGAGATCCTTGAAATGCGCAAAGCTGTTGAAGGGAAAGCGCAGCTCCTCCTCCGCCATCACATGGAAAAGGACCAGCTCGTGCTTGCGGAAGGTGAAGTGGTGCAGCGCCTTGATCAGCTCGGTCGTCTCGTCGAAGAAATCGCTGAGGATGATCACGACGCCGCGATGCGGGATGCGCTCGGCGACTTCGTTGAAGATGTCCGACAGCGCCGTCTCGCCGCCCGGCTCGGCCGCGTCGATGCGGTCGAGGACGTGGCGCACCTGCGACGCCATCGCCTTGGCCGGCAGGAAGTCGCGGACGCGGCTGTCGAAGGTCACGAGGCCCACGCCGTCCTGCTGGCCGATGAGCAAGTAGGCCATGGCCGCCGCGACGTAGCGCGCGTAGTCGAACTTGGAGAGCGCGCGCCCCTCGAACAACGCGGCCTCCGCGCCCGTGTACGCCATCGAGCCGGAACAGTCCAGCAAGATCGTGGCGCGCAGGTTCGTCTCCTCCATGTACTGCTTGACGTAGAGGCGGTCCTTGCGGGCGAGCACCCGCCAGTCGATGTTGCGGATGTCGTCGCCCGGCACGTACTGACGATGCTCCGCGAACTCGACCGAGAAGCCCTTGCGCGGACTGCGGTGCCGCCCCGAGATGAAGCCGTCCACAAGCCCGCGCGCCATCAGCTCGAAGCGCGAGATCGTGGCCGTCGTCTTGCCCGGCAGCCACCGCATGTAGGCCGGGCCGTCCCGCTGTGGACTCATCGTTCAGTACCTCCAGGACGCACAATCAAATCTCGAGGTCTTCGCGCGGCTTCATCGCCTTGAGCAGCATCCGCACGACGTCGTCGCTCTTCACGCCCGACGCCTCGGCGGCGAAGGTCGTGATGACGCGGTGGCGGAGCACCGGCGGCGCCACGGCCGAGACGTCCATCGTCGTGGCATGGTGGCGACCGTGGAGGATGGCGCGCGCCTTCGCCGCCTGGACCAGGCTGATGCCGGCGCGCGGGCCGGCGCCCCAGCCCACCATTTCGCGGACGAAGTCCGGCGCCTCGGGCTGCCGCGGACGCGTGGCGCGCGCGAGGTTGCGCGCGTAGTCGATCACATGCGGCGCCACGGGGACGCGGCGCACGACGTCCTGGAGCTTGATGACCGTCGGCCCGTCCAGCAGCTTGGAAAGCTCCGGCCGCTTCGCGCCCGTGACGCTGGCGATGATCCGGCTCTCCTCCGCCGCCGAGGGGTAGTCCACCACGATGTTGAACATGAAGCGGTCCATCTGCGCCTCGGGCAGCGGGTACGTGCCCTCCTGCTCGATCGGGTTCTGCGTCGCCAATACGAAAAACGGCTGGTCGAGCTTGTACGTCTCCGAACCGACCGTGACGCGATGCTCCTGCATCGCCTCCAGCAGCGCCGCCTGCGTCTTCGGCGGCGTCCGGTTGATTTCGTCCGCCAGCAGCATGTTCGTGAAGACCGGGCCCTTGACGAAACGGAAGCGCCGCTCGCCCGAAATCTTGTCCTCCTCCAGCACGTCCGTGCCGGTGATGTCCGACGGCATCAAGTCGGGCGTGAACTGGATGCGCTTGAAGTCGAGATCCATCACGCGGGCAAGCGTGCTGATGAGCAGCGTCTTCGCCAGGCCCGGCACGCCCACGAGCAACGCATGGCCGCGGCTGAACACCGCGATGAGGACCTCCTCGATGACGGACGACTGCCCGACGATGACGTTCGCGAGCTCGTCCTTGATCTGGATGTAGCGCTCCTTGAGCTCCGCAATGAGCGCCACGTCGTCTTCCGCCATCGGCGGAAGCTCAGCATCCTGGGCAATCTCAAGGACGGGCGGCTTCCAGTCCGAAGGAGCGGCGGCGGCAGGTTCGGGTCCGGGCTCGGCGCGGCGCCGCTCCCGGGCGGGAGCGGCAGGTTCCGGCGCCTTTTCACGGGCAGGGGGTTCGGAAGCCTTCGCCGAAGCGGGGGCCGAAGCCGCAGGCCCGGGGGCGTCCGCCTCGGCCGCCGCCTTGCCGGGCAGCTTGATCTTGAACTTGCCGGACGGCCTGGCAGGCGCGGCGGGCGCCTCGGACGCGGCGGGCGCCTCGGACGCGGCGGGCGGATCAGGCTCGGCAGGCGGCGGCGAGACAAACGTGCAGTCAAAGTTGCCAAACCGGATCCGGTCGCCGTCCTTCAAGACGCCTTCCTTCACCTCGACATCGTTCACATAGGTGCCGTTCGAACTGTCGTTGTCCCGCACCCACCAGTCGCCCCGCTCAAAGCGAATCGTGCCATGTTGCCCCGAAACGCTGAGATCATCGAGAAGCACCATGCTCTCCGGGCTGCGCCCGATCGTCGCCCCCTCCTCGGGAATCACCACTTCCTGCGCTTCGCCGTTTGCGCCGCGGAATACGAGTTTCGTCATAACTTCTCCATAGGTTGCCAACCAAAGGCAAAAAACCAATTAAAAACAAAGGTATATGTTATCACGTGCCGGAAGACAATGAAACAAAAACAATGCGTTCTCAAGTTGACGAAATGATGACATTATACTAAACTCCACCGCATTCCATTGCCAAATCAACAACCGACCCTGAATTCCAAACGAGAGGATTCCATTCATGTCCGACAATTCGACAACCAAGTTCGTGTATTTCTTCGGCGCGGGCCAGTCCGAGGGCAAAGCCTCCATGCGAGAGCTCCTGGGCGGCAAGGGCGCCAATCTGGCCGACATGGCCGAGCTGGGCCTCCCCGTGCCTCCGGGATTCACCATCACCACCGAAGCCTGCGCCAAGTACTACGAACTTGGCAAGACCAGGCTTTTCGACCTCATCCGCAAGCAAGTGGAAGAGGCGCTCGCCAAGCTCGAAGCCGCCACCGGCAAGCGCTTCGGTAAAGGCCCCAACCCGCTCCTCGTCTCCGTCCGCTCCGGCGCCGCCGCGTCGATGCCCGGCATGATGGACACCGTGCTCAACCTCGGCTTGAATGAAAAGACGGCGAAGGCCCTCCTCGACCTCACGGGCAACGAGCGCTTCGTCAAGGACTCCCGCCGCCGCTTCATCCAGATGTACGGCAACGTCGTCATGGGCGTGGAGCACCACGACTTCGAGCACGAGCTCGACGCCGTCAAGAAGGCCAAGGGCGTCAAGCTCGACACCGACCTGACCACCGAAGACCTCGACGAGGTGATCGCCCGCTACCTCAAGGTCGTCGAGAAGGCCGTCGGCAAGCCCTTCCCCGAGGATCCGATGGAGCAGCTCTGGGGCGGCATCGAGGCCGTCTTCGCCTCCTGGAACAACCCCCGCGCCATCAAGTACCGCGAGCTGAACGACATCCGCAAGCTGATCGGCACCGCCGTCAACGTGCAGGCGATGGTCTTCGGCAACACGGGCGAGAACTCCGCCACGGGCGTCGCCTTCACGCGCGACCCCTCCACCGGCGAAAACGACTACTTCTACGGGGAATACCTGATCAACGCCCAGGGCGAGGACGTGGTGGCCGGCATCCGCACCCCGCAGGAGATCACGAAGGCCGGCTCGCGCGCCTGGGCCAAGGCCCACGGCGTCCCCGAAGCCGAGCGCAAGGCCAAGTTCCCCTCGCTCGAAGAGACGATGCCCGAGCTCTTCCAGGAGCTCGACGCCATCCGCGACAAGCTCGAGAAGCACTACCGCGACATGCAGGACATGGAGTTCACGATCGAGAACGGCAAGCTCTACATGCTCCAGACCCGCAACGGCAAGCGCACCGCCGCCGCCGCCGTCCGCATCGCCATGGACCTCGTGGCCGAAGGCATCATCGACGAGCGCACCGCCGTCATGCGCGTCGAGCCCAACCAGCTCGACCAGCTCCTCCACCCCGTCTTCAAGAAGGGCGTCGAAGCCGAGGCCGAAAAGGCCGGCAAGCTCGTCCTCCGGGGCCTCAACGCCTCGCCGGGCGCCGCCTCCGGCCGCGTCGTCTTCAACGCCGCCGACGCCGAAGCCTGGAACAAGCGCGGCGAGAAGGTCGTCCTCGCCCGCATCGAGACGAGCCCCGAGGACATCGCGGGCATGGTCGCGGCGCAGGGCATCCTGACCGCCCGCGGCGGCATGACCTCGCACGCCGCCGTCGTCGCGCGCGGCATGGGCAAGTGCTGCGTCGCCGGCGCCGGCGCGCTCCAGATCGACTACAAGAAGAAGGTCGCCCACATCGCCGACTCCAAAGTCGTCATCAAGGAAGGCGACTGGATCTCGCTCAACGGCTCCACCGGCGCCGTCTACCTGGGCGCGCTCGAAACCGAGGATCCCCAGCTCACCGGCCCCTTCTCCGAGATCATGACGCTGGCGGACAAGTTCCGCCGCCTCGGCGTCCGCACGAACGCGGACACGCCGGACGACGCCAAGCGCGCCGTCCGCTTCGGCGCCGAGGGCGTCGGCCTCTGCCGCACCGAGCACATGTTCTTCGACAACCCCGAGAAGCCGGAAGGCCGCACCATCGCCATCCGCCGCCTGATCCTCGTCGCCGAAACCGTGAAGAACCTGCGCAAGCAGTACACGCTCACGGGCGACGACGCCGAGCGCGCCGACATCCTCGCCAAGCTCAAGCAGCCCGAAGCGCAGTACAACGCCGCGCTCAAGGCCCTGCTCCCGCTCCAGCGCAAGGACTTCGTCGGCATGTTCAAGGCGCTCGAAGGCCGCCCCTGCACCGTGCGCCTGATCGACCCGCCGCTGCATGAGTTCCTGCCCCAGACGAAGGAAGGCCAGGCCGAAATGGCCCAGGAGATGGACATGAAGCTCTCCGAGGTGAAGGCGCTCGTCTCCTCCCTCCACGAGTTCAACCCGATGCTCGGCCACCGCGGCTGCCGCCTCGGCATCAGCTACCCCGAAGTCACCGCCATGCAGGTGCGCGCCATCTGCGAAGCGGCCATCAAGGTCCTCGGCTCCAAGCCCGAGATCATGATCCCGCTCGTCGGCGACGTCAAGGAGCTCGTCGCCCAGAAGAAGGTCGCCCAGAAGACGATCGAAGCCGTCGAGAAGGAAAACAAGACCAAGCTCGACATCAAGATCGGGACGATGATCGAAGTGCCGCGCGCCGCCATCACGGCCGACAAGATCGCCGCCGAGGCCGACTTCTTCAGCTTCGGCACGAACGACCTCACCCAGATGGGCATGGGCTTCTCGCGCGACGACGCCAGCCGCTTCCTCGGCGACTACGTCGCGAACGGCGTCTACGAGTACGACCCGTTCCAGGTCCTCGACCAGGAAGGCATCGGCGGCCTCATCAAGATCGCCGCCGAGCGCGGCCGCCTCGTCAAGCCCGACCTCAAGCTCGGCATCTGCGGCGAGCACGGCGGCGAGCCCAAGTCGGTGGAGTTCTGCCACCGCGTGGGCCTCAACTACGTCTCCTGCAGCCCGTTCCGCGTGCCCATCGCGCGCCTCGCCGCCGCCCAGGCGGCCATCCGCGACGCCAAGGCCAACAAAGCCTAGGCCCCCCCAGGTGGGGGGGGCGCCCAGCAGGCGCCCCCCCCCCGAGCCCCCACAACCGCGAGCCG
>JBMNOD010000080.1:0-16397 GCA_050942875.1 Kiritimatiellia bacterium | reverse complement strand
GACTACATCGACGCCCACAATGAAAACCCGAAGCCGTTCAGGTGGCATGCGGACGGCGAGGAGATCCTGCGCAAGGTCAACGCGGCCCGAACGAAGCTAGGACCACCTATTTACAATTCAGCACACTAGAGCGACTTGAGAAATAGTATAGCCGCACAATTTGAACTAGGATTCGGCGTTTTGGAACTGGAGGATAGAATGTGGACACGTATTTTCTTAAACCGCTCTAGCCGCTTCTCCTCGACAAAAAAGTTGTCTCAAACCGGGATGGGGCGGAGGGTGCTCTTGAGATAAAGGGGGTGCTTGGGGATGCCGTCGTTTGTCTTTTCGAGGCATTGGAGGTTGAGGCCGTCGAGAAGCTCCAGGACGTGCCGCTGACGGTCGAGGAACATGCCGTGGCGCCCCCAGGCGCACATGACGTGATCGGACTTGGCGGCCAGTTCGGTGATCCAGCGGTCGTTTTCGGGGCCGACGGGATCGATGGCGCGCCGCATCTCCTGCGGATCGGTGGCGCGGAAGGCGAAGAGGTTGAGCATGTAGAAGGTGTTGTAGCCCCAGGCCATGGAATAGCCGCGGACGCGCCGGAGGGTGGGGTCGAGCTGGTTTTCGTCCGCCGTCGAGGGGTTGAGGCCGATCCAGACGATCGGCCGTTCCGCTTCGTCGAAGAGGTTCATCCATGTGTGCCGGAGCGTGTAGCGCCACGTCCGGCACGGCGAGAACTCGCAGCGATTGCCCGTTTCGTCCATGGGACTATGCGTCCGCGTCCGAATCGGCGTCGTAGTCGGCGTCGTCTTCCCCGACGCGGCCGCCGGCGCCGCGTTCGCGGGCGACGGCGAACGACTGCGTCTGGCGGCGTTCGAAGGCGCCGTCGAACTGCTCCTTGCGAAGCTTGCCGCCGTTGATTGCGGCCTTGATGGCTTCGGGCGACGGCGAGCCGATTTCTTCGATGATCGGCAGCAGGAGCGTCGCCACCTTGGGGAGGTTTCTCTTGATCTTGTCGGGGTCGGGCCAGAGGGTCAGCCGGTAGTCCGGCCCCAGCCGTTCCTTCAGGAGGTCTTCGTTGTAGTCGATCACCTGCTTGACGTTGTTGCGCACGAACACGCGCGTGCCATCCACGACGGGGGCGATCGTGGTGGCGCCGATGCTCGCCATGTAGGCGGCGATCTGGTCGCGCAGCTCGTGGCGCTCCGCTTGGAGCGCCGCCGTCTCCTCCTGGATTTCGAGGTAGCGCCGGAGCGCCTGGGCGATATCCTCCGGCAGGCTGCCTTGCGGCGTTTCTTGTCTCGTTTCTTCGCTTTCGCTCATGACGTGCTCCTTTATCGCCGCACGAGCGGCTCGTAGCCCATGTATTCGCCTTGGCGCGTGGCGTCCACGACGGACTGCCAGAGGGCGTCTTCGACATCGACCTTCTGCCGCTCGATCGTGGCGAGCGAGGTCGGCACGAGCATGAACACGTCGGCGCACTTGCCGACGACGCAATTGGTGCGTCCGGCCATGGCGGCGTGGGCGGCGCCCCGGGCGAGCATGTAGCAGAGGATGGCGTCGGTGCCTTGCGCGGGGACGCTGCGGATGGTGTAGCTCGGGTCGAAGTACTTGACGGTGACGTCCTGTTTCTTCGCGGCGAAATGCTGTTCGATCTTCGTCTTGAGGAATTCGCCGATGTCCTTCTTGAGGACGTTGCCGGAGGCGTCCTTGCGCACGTCGGTGTCCTTGATCAGGTGCTGGCCCGCGCCTTCGGCGACGACGATGACGGCGTGGTCCTTGCCGAGGCCGAAGCGCCGTTCGAGGGCGGTGAGCACGCCGTGCTCGCCTTCGAGCTCGAAGGGGAGTTCGGGGATGAGGCACATGTTGACGACGGAGTTGGCGAGGCAGGCGTAGGCGGCGATGAAGCCGGAGTCGCGCCCCATGAGCTTGACCAGGCCGATGCCGTTGTGCGCGCCCTTGGCTTCGGTGTGGGCGGCGGTGATGACGGTGCCAGTGGCGTAGACGGCCGTTTCGAAGCCGAAGCTGCGGCCGACGAAGGCGAGGTCGTTGTCGATCGTCTTGGGGACGCCGACGACGCTGATCTTGAGATGGCGGCGCTCGATTTCCTCGGCGATGTCGCGGGCGGCGCGCAGCGTGCCGTCGCCGCCGATGCAGAAGAGCATGTTGATGTTGAGCCGGGAGAGCGTCCGGACGATTTCCACGGTGTCCTGTCCGCCGCGGGAGGAGCCGAGGATCGTGCCGCCTTCCTCGTGGATGGCGTCGACGACCTCGGGGTCGAGGATGAGCGGTTCGTGGCCGTACTTGGGGATGAAGCCTTCGAGGCCGTAGCGGACGCCGAAGATGTGGCGCACGCCGTAGTCGAACCACAGGCACTGGACGATGCCCTTGATGACGTCGTTGAGGCCGGGGCAGAGGCCGCCGCACGTGACGATGGCTGCGCGGCTCCAGACGGGGTCGTGGTAGATCTTGCGGTGGGGGCCGGCTTTTTCGAAGGTGGGGATGGCGCCGCGCTTGTGCATTTCCTCGAGGTATTTCAAGTCGTGCGCGATGATCGTGCGGTCGCCTTCCTCGACGTAGTTCGTCATCTGGATCGGATTGTCGATCATGCATTCGCCGAGGCGATCCACGTTGAAGTTGAAGTTTTCGGGGTGTTCAAAGACATCTTTGATTGTCATGCAGTCGTTTCCTTTTCTCAGGCGCGCAGGTCTAGGGCCTGGTTTTGACCACGGGGCTGGGCTGTGCGTTGTAGACTTTGCTGTGGGGCGGCACGGAATGGATCAGCCAGACGTTGCCGCCGATGACGGAGTCGTGGCCGATGACGGTGTTGCCGCCGAGGATGGTGGCGCCGGCGTAGATGACGACGTTGTCCTCCACGTCGGGGTGGCGCTTGACGCCCTTGACGAGGTTGCCGTGTTCGTCGCGGTCGAAGCTCAGCGCGCCGAGCGTGACGCCCTGGTAGAGCTTGACGCCGGAGCCGATGCGGCACGTTTCGCCGATGACGACGCCGGTGCCGTGGTCGATGAAGAAGCCGCGGCCGATGGTGGCGCCGGGATGGATGTCGATGCCGGTGCGCGAGTGGGCGCATTCGCTCATCACGCGCGGGATGAGCGGCACGCCGAGCTTCACGAGCTGGTGGGCGATGCGGTGGGTGGCGACGGCGTAGAGGCCGGGGTAGCTCATGACCACCTCGATCTGGGAGCGCGCGGCGGGGTCGCCTTCGTAGGCGGCCTGCACGTCGTCCTGCAGCATGTCGCGGATGCCGGAGCCGGCGGCGAAGAGCCCTTCGACGGCGCGTCGCGCGAACGCTTCGCAATCGCCGCAGTGCTTGCAGATCTTTTGCTCGCAATAGTACTTGGCGACGGGCAGGACGCAGTCGTAGAGGTTCTGGGCGACGCGTCCGGCGTCGGGGGCGCCTTCGGAATGTCCGACGTAGGCCCGCGTCGCTTCGCTGCCGAGACATCCGGGGAAAATCAGCCCGACGATGCCGTTGAGCACATCGACGACCATGGGCTGTCCGGGCAGGCGATAGCCGCGCGCCGTGTTGAAGGCCGGGCATGTGGCGCAGGTGTCGAAGATTGCCGCCCATTCGTGCAGCCGTTCCGCGATCCAAGGTTCGATGGGCTTTTGCTCCCGGTTGTCTGTTTTCATGTTCGCTCCTGTTTTGCTGCGATTGCCTGAAGCTCGGGCAAGGCTTCGATGAGCCGGTGTGCCAACGTGAGCTGGGCGCGGGCGCGGACGAGGTTGTGTCCCGGATGTTTGACCCGGAAATAAACGTCGCCTTCAAGATAGTCGGCGAGGAAGCGGGCGGCCACTTCCAGCGTGAGCACGATGCCGGCGTGTGGGAGCAGCGCCTTCTCCTCCGGGGCGAGCATGTTGGCCGCGCCCTTGAGATAGCCTGCATGCAGCGCGGCGAACATGTCTTTGCGAACGGTGGTTTTTTCGGGTTCTTCGGTATCCTCGTTCTCGCTGCTGCAGATGCTCCTCATCAGGTCGCCGAAGTCGTGCAACGCGAGACCGGGCATGCAGGTGTCGAGGTCGATGACGCAGACGGCACGTCCATCAGTCGAGTCGAGCAGGACGTTCGAGAGCTTGGCGTCGTTGTGGACGACGCGCTCGGGGATGCGCCCCGCTTCGGCTTCGACTTGGATGACGAGCGCATGGTCCTTGAGCGCCATCAGGCCGTTGTAGACATCGCGACAGCCGCCGAGCCGCCCGCAGATGTCCTTTCGCGCCGCTTCGACGAGGTTGCCGTAGCGCCAGCGCGTGTCGTGGAAGCGGCTGATCGTCTCGTGCAGGCGCGGCGCCGGCAAGTCGGCGAGAAGCTCCTGGAAGATGCCGAACGCCTCGCCGGCGGCGAAGGCCTCGGATTCGCACGATGGGATCATCTTTCCGACGGCGTTTTCGATGAAACGGTACAGTCGCCAGAAGCCCAGCTCCTCGGAGTCGAGGCTGTATCGGCCATCGAGGGTGCGAATGAAGTGGAGGTAGCCGCGATGGGGCAGGGCGCTTCCGTTCGATGTACAGCGCCGTTGCATGTGTTCGGAAACTCGGATGACGTTTTCCATCAGTTCGTCAAGGCGCGGGAACACGGTTCGGTTCATGCGCTGCATGACGTAGCGCCGTCGCTGGCCGCTCTCCTCTCCGTGCGTGATGAAGAACGTCTGGTTGATATGGCCACCGCGGAACTGTTCCACGTTAATGATCTTTCCTCCTTCGATAAAGTTCGAAAAGGCCTTCTGCAGTAAATCAGGGGTATGCGTCATGCGTCTCGTTTCCATTCCTTCGGCGAGGGCGCAAGCTGCATGTTGGAGAGCCCGCCGGGGTAGTGATGCTGTGTGATTGGGGATACTATACAACTTTCCGGCGTTGGGATAAACCCAAAAAACGCCTTGACGGTCAATCCAAATCGGTAGCTGCCGATTTTTTCCGAGGCGCCTGAATGGTAAAACAAAGCAAGCCCGGAGGGGCTCCGGGCTTGCTTTCGATTCCTTTGGGTCGTGGTGGGGGCGGCCTGCGGTGCGACTTCGGTTTTAGGTCGCGGGGCAAGAGGACTTTTGCGTCGGCCCTCGTCGGTGTTGGCGCCTACGCCTCCTGGGGCGCAAGCTTCTTGAAGGCGCGGGACTTGCGGCGGGCGGCGGCGTTCTGGCTGATGACGCCCTGCTTGGCCGCCTTGTCGATCGCGGAGCTGAAGATCTTGAACGCCTCCGCCTTCGCGGCGTCGTCGCCCGTGGCGATCACGTCGGCATAGGCTCTGCGGGCCGTGTTCAGGCGGCTCTTGTTCGCGTTGTTGATCTTTCGCTTGGCTTCCGATGTCCTGGCGCGCTTGATTGCACTTTTGATGTTCGGCATGATAGAATGGCTCCTCGTGGAACGAACTGCGTCGAATTGAAAAACATGAAATATAGACCAAAAAAGCCCGTCAGGTCAACAAAAAACAAAATGCCGTCGCGGCAGCCGTCGCGACTGCTTCGTGTCGGGCTGTTTGCGGGGGCGCTTCTGCTGGTGCCGTTGTCGATTGGTCTGGCGCGCGGACTGGTCTGGACGGAGCGCTTTTACGGGCGGCCCGACATCTTGGGGATGTCCGCCCCGGCCGCGTTTTTTGTGATCGGCTTTCTCGCTTTCGCCGTTCTTTACGCGGTCGTCCGCATCCCGGCGTTTTTCTATGTGGTCGGCCACGAGCTCACGCATGCGCTCTTTGGCATGCTCGTCGGCGCGCGGGTCAGCGACTGGAGCGTGAAGGCGGAGACGGGGAGCGTGCGGATCACGCGGCCGGGGATCCTCGTCCTGCTGTCGCCTTACTTCGTGCCGCTTTACATGCTCGCCATTCTCGCCGTGTTTGGCGTCCTGTCGCTGCTCGGGCCGATGATCGGCACGATCCCGGGGCAGTTCTTTTCGTTTCTTTGCGGCGCGGCGTGGGGCTTCCACTTTTGCTTCACGGTGAACAACTTCATGCAACGCCAGACGGATCTCGAGGCGTATGGGTTTTTCTTTTCCTTCGTCTTCGTCGTCACGCTCAATCTTCTGGTGCTCTGCCTCGTGTATGTCGCCCTGACGCGGATTGACTTGCGCGACATGGCCTTTGTCTGCTGGGATCGGATTGCCGATACGTACCTGTGGTTTTGGGATCGGTTTTGGAGTTTGATCGAGGGTTGGCGGACCTAGCATAAGTGGAAAGGAAGAGGTGTCATGAACGAAAATCCCGTTGAACTGATTGTGCGTGGCGTTTGCGTGCTCGACGGCATGGTGCTGCTTTGCCGAAACCGGAAGGCGGGCAACGTCTATCTGCCCGGGGGGCATCTCGAACCGGGCGAGGGGCTTGCCCAGGCCCTGGCCCGCGAGATTCGCGAGGAGATTGGGCTGGAGGCCCGGGAGCCGCGTTTCCTGGGCGTGGCGGAGAGCCGCTTTGTCCAGAAGGGCGTTCCGGTTGCGGAGATCAACTTCGTCTTTGCGATCGACATTCCGGGGCTGGACGCCGCCAGGCCCCCGGTCGGGCTGGAGGGCCACATCGAATTTCTCTGGTGGCCGTTGGCCGATGTGCCGGCCTCCGGGATGTTGCCGGCGTCGCTGGCCGGGCGGCTTCAGGGTTGGTTCGACGGTTCGGCGTCCGTTTGCTTCATTCCCGCCAACGTCTGAACCAGCCCCAGCGCGGCGACTGTCGCCGCGAAAATTCCGGTCGGGAGGACGCGAGGCGCGCTGTCGTTGAGGGGCGCGACGAACGCCAGCGCGAGGAGCGTCGTGAGGAGTGTCGTGAGGACGGGCGAGAGGGCGCTGGCGCGGCGGCGGGGGGGGGGGGGGGGGAGGATCGCGGCAGCGGCGAGCGCCGCCGCCGCGACCGCGCCGGGCGTCGGCGGCCCCCAGGCCGCGACGATCCACGTCCATGCGCCCAGCGCCAGCACGGCTGGCGTCTTGAGCGCCTGGGCGAGCCGCCCCGCCGCCGTCGCCGACGGCAGCGGGGGGAGGCGCGCCGCGCCGGAGACGCTCGCGAGCATCGCGAGCGTCGGCGCGAGCCAGCGAACGTGCCGACGCAGGGCACAGCCCAGCGCGGCCGTTTCGCCGGGGAACGCGCAGCTCAGCGCATGCGCGGCTAGGGCCGCGCATGACATGGCGAGCAGATGGCGGTGGCGACCGGGGTGGCGGCGTGCCGACGCCGCCACCTTGTCGCCGCCCGCCTCGCCTCCGCTGGCCGCGGCGCCCACCACGGCGGCGCCCACTGCGGCCGCCACGCGGGCGGCCGCCGCTCCGTCGGGGATCGGCAGGAAGGGCAGCGCCGCTGCCGCAACGAGCCCCAGCAGCCGCGCGGCCGTGCCGCGCGAAACGGGCACGTCCGCGCCGCACCACGGACAGCGGGAGGCCTCTTCGCAAGGCCTCCCGCATTCGGGGCACCGGGTCGGCATGAAGAAAAGCGCGTTCACGCCCGCAAGTTTACCATGACAACTTGAAATGTGGTACCGGAAACACGGCGAGGAGAGCGAAGGGTGTGCGATTTGAATCGCGCCTTGTTGCGTCGGGGCGGCTTTTGCTATACTGCGTGATGAAGTCCCGAGAAACGACCGGGACATTGCCACCATGCCAGACACGCCGCACAAACCGATCGCCAGCACCCTTGGCTTCATCCTCTCGCCGGACCGCCAGTCCGTCCTGATGGTGCATCGCGTCTTCCGGCGGGACGACGAGAACCTCGGCCTCTACAACGGCATCGGCGGCAAGCTCGAACGCGGCGAGGACGTCGCCGCGGGCATGATCCGCGAAATTCGAGAGGAGACGGGGCTGGTCGCGACGTCGCTGAAGCTGCGCGGCACGCTCTCCTGGGCGGACTTCGGCCCGCGCAAGCAGGACTGGCTCGCCTTCGTCTTCCTCGTCGAGGATTGGACGGGCGAGCCTGCCGCCACGAACGAAGAGGGCACGCTCCACTGGGTGCCCGTCGCGGAGCTCGACGCCCTGCCGATGTGGGCCGGCGACCGGCTCTTCCTGCCCCTCGTCTTCGACGGCGACCCCCGGCTCTTCCACGGCTACATGCGCTACGAGGGGGACGCCCCCGCGGAATGGCGCTATACACGACTTTAACGATTCCAAACACAGGAGGAAAAACCATGATAAACTTCGACTACTGCAATCCCACCCGCATCGTTTTTGGTTCCGGCACCCATCGTCAGGTCGGCGAATTGGTCAAGCCGCACGCCGATCGCGTGTTGCTGCACTATGGGAGCGGCAGCATCCGGCGCAGCGGACTCTACGACGAGATCGTCGCGTCGTTGAAGACGGCGGGCGTTTCGTTTGTGGAACTCGGCGGGGTTGTTCCCAATCCACGCCTGAGCCTCGTGCGCGAAGGCATCGAACTGTGCAAGCGGGAGGGCGTCACCTTCATTCTCGCGGTCGGCGGTGGCAGCGTCATCGACTCCGCCAAGGCCATGGCCATGGGCGCGTTGTTCAAGGGCGACATCTGGACATGTTATACGCAAGGGACGCCGATCGAGGAGGCGCTCAAGGTCGGCACGGTGCTGACAATCCCGGCGGCGGGCAGCGAATCGAGCCCGAACACGGTGATCACAAACGAAGAGGAGGGGCTGAAGATCGGCTACGGCTCACAAGTCCTGCGTCCCGTGTTCAGCATCCTCAATCCCGATTTATGCCTCACGCTTCCTCCGGAGCAGCTTGCCAACGGCGTCAGCGACATGATGAGCCACATCTTCGAGCGTTACTTCTCCAAGACCCCGAATGTCGATCTCACGGACGCGCTTTGCGAAGCCACGCTGCGCACGATCATGAAACACGCTCTCCGCCTGCGCGCCAATCCGGGCGATGCCGACTCCTGGGCTCAGATCGTCTTTGCCGGCTACGTCGCGCACAAGGGCCTGCTGGGTCTCGGACGCGAGCAGGATTGGGCGTGCCATGGCATGGAGCATGAGCTTTCCGCTCTCTACGACGTGGCGCATGGCGCCGGACTCGCCGTGCTTACGCCCCCTTGGATGGAGTACGTCTTCCGCGAGAATCTGCCGCTCTTCGTCCAGTTTGCCGTGAATGTCATGGGCGTGGAGGGCGGCTTCCGGGAGCCGGAGGCCATTGTGCTGGAAGGCATCCGCCGCCTCCGCGGCTTCTATGCGGAAATGGGGTTGCCAGCGACGTTGCAAGACCTGGGGATTGGCAAGGACAAGCTCGAACTCATGGCGAAGAAGGCGACGAAGATTGCCTTTGGCCCCCAGCGTCCTCTCGGCGGCCTTCGCAAACTCTGCTGGCAGGACGTGCTGGCAATCTATCGCGCCTGCTAGCGCGGTGCAAAAGTGTTGAAGTCTGCGCCGCCGTTTTCTACAATGGATGCTTTTCCTTTTCAAGAACCGGAGCGTCTGCCGGATGAATGACGACGCGATTGAGAAAGCTGAACGATGAAGACTCCCTCGAAGCCCCAGAAGACTCCCGAAATCCACCGCCTGCGCGTCACGTGCGTCTCAGGCCCTTGGCTGGACGACGAGTGCGTGCGCTACATCGACATTCCCCCAATGGCGAATCTCTACGACCTGCATGTGGCGATTCAGGACGCGGTTCGGTTCGACGACGAGTTCAAGTTCCACTACTTCGTTGCGGCGTCATTGAAAGGTTCCCGGACGCTGGTACCCGATGTGGATCCGACGACGTTTGACCCCGACGAGGTCGATACCGACGTCTATGAGGACATCCTTGTGCTCGACCACATCAAGGCCGGCGCGAAGAAGGCGCTTTTCTACGTCTTCCTCTCGGAGCTCGACGACTGGGTGTTCAAGATCCAGCATACGGGTGAGGTTCATCCTCGGATCGAGGGGGAGTTCTATCCGCTCGTGGTGGATTCGCTTTCGATCGGCCCCGATCCCGAGCAGTACGGCAGCGGGTTTGACGATTACGCAGAGACCGAGGAGCACTTCCAGCCCGTTGGCTTCCGCGGCGGAGACGCCGACTACGACCCCGACGCCGAGCAGGACGACGACGACTTCTTCGGATTCAACGACGACGACGACGATGACGACGGTTTCGGATTCAACGACGACGACGACGATTTCTTCGATGATTTCGAGTAGCCGTTGGTTGCTAGCTGTTGGCCGCTGGTAGCAGGGTAGGGACTTGGGACAGGAGCACGGGTCTTCCAACCCGCGGCTGGAGTTTGGCCTTGCGCATGAGCGCCCCTGGAAGAAACGGCCCGGTTTCAAGCGGTTTGGAGCAGGCAGGAGCTTTTCAGCCCGTGGACGAACCACGGAAAGGAATGTCCGTGCCTCTTTTTCTGAAGCGCACCGCGCAAAAGCGCGGTCGGATTCGCTTGAGCAGACGCCCGCACGGCGTACACGCCGATGGTGCAGGCAAACGGACGACAGCGCCTATTTCCATGATCTTGAACTTTTCTTCAAGATTATTGAAAGTGGCGGCGTGGGGACTGGGGCGCGGGTGGGTGGGCGTTTTCCGCTGGGACGGGCGGGCTTTGCTGGCTCGTGTTTGCGGTGCAGAAGCGCGGCGCGGAGCGGAAGGGGCGACGCCGTCCCGGCTCGCCGAACCCCTTGCCTTTGTCGTTCCCGGCCGCTGTGCGCTTAAGGCGTTAAACATCCGTGACTTAGCCTGTACCTTGACATGGCTGTGTGGATGCTTTTCATGTGTGCAAGCGTACTGTGGGGCTTGTCGTCAACCGGCGTTTTTTCTTGAAATAACAAGGTCTGTATGCTAAGATGGTGGCTCCGAAAGGAACAAGCCGAACAGGAGTAAAATGGCAAAGAAAACAGAGAAGCAAACGCTGACCACCCCGGCATCCTATCCGCAGCGGATTGTGGCCGTCAAAACGAAAAGCGAGAGCGTACGCTACTTCGTTCACATCCCGACGCCGCTGGCGGCGGCGTTGGGCGTTGAAGGCGGGGAGGAAGTCTCGTGGGAGCTGCTCGACAGGGATGAATTGCATCTTGTCCGGCATGAGGCAAAGCCCGCGAAGACGAAGCGCACGGCGAAGCCGTCGGCGACATAAAGCATCAACGTCCAAGGCCAGGGCTGTTTGACAGGGACCAAAGCGCTCGTCACCAAGCTCAAGGCGAGTGGCGCGCGCCTTGGCGCACCGCGCCTTTGACGCGGGCGAACGAGGACAAATTCCATGATCTCGGAGAAAAGGTCGAGATTATGGCGGTGTTGTGATCAGGCAGCCAGATCCGCTGATGGGGGCGCGAGTTGCAAATGAATGCTTGAATTGCGACTTTGTCTAAATGGCAGTTCGATCTCGCGCCCTCGCACCCTCGCCCCCTTGCGTCCTCGTGCGTTCCTTCTTGCTTTTCGGGGCTGAATGAGGGACAATGGCAAGCTCTTTTCAAACCAAACCATCAATGCAGGAAAAGTCTCCATGAAAACAAGTTTGTCAGGTTGGATCGTCGTCATTGCATCCGCAGGTGCCGTGTTCTGTTCCGGTTGCGGCGAGAAGTCGGCGTCCACGGATGCTTCGTCCGAACCGGTCGTGCAGGATCTTCAGGACGTTCTGACGTCCGACGCGCCCGTTCCCGCGTCGCTCTCCATGCCCGTCAAGCCCGCGTTCACGGGCGAGGTGTCCGTGGTGATCGACAAGACGATCGAGATCAAGCGCGCCGAGGTCGATGAAGTCGTCAATTCCATGTTCAAGGCCAATGCGGCGAGGATACCGCCGGATCAGGTCGCCGCCGCCCGCGCCGACATGCGCGAGAGTGCAATCTTCCAATTGACGCGGCGCGCGCTGCTTCTGCGCGAATGCGACAAGGCAGACGTCGAGGTGACCGATGCCGAGGTGGACAAATTTTTTGCCGAGGCTACCGGTGGCCAAGGCACGATGGAGCAGATGGCCGAGGAATCGGGCATGACGATGGAGAGGCTCCGTTCAATGCTGGCGTCCTCTTTGCGCATCGAGAAGATGCTCGAAGCCAAGGCCGCGGACCTGCCCGAGCCGACGGACGAGGAGCTCAAGGCGAAGTTCGATGAAATCATCGCGGAGCATCCCGAGGCCGCGAAGAAGCCCGAGTCGGTCGAGGCGTCGCACATCCTCGTCAAGGTCGATGAGAAAACGACGGACGAGGAGGCTCGCGCGAAGATCGACGCGATCCGCGAGCAGCTTCTTGCCGGGACGAACTTCGCGGAGCTCGCCAAGAGCAAATCCGACTGCAACAGTGGCGCGGACGGCGGCAGCCTCGGCCGGTTCGGCCGCGGCCGGATGGTCAAGGAATTCGAAGACGCCGCGTTCACGCAGGACGTCGGCGTCATCGGCGAGGTCGTCAAGACCCAGTTCGGCTACCACGTCATCCGAGTCGATGCGAAGGAGGAGGCTGGGGAAGTCGTGTTTGACGACGTGAAGGAACAGCTCCGCAAGGGCGCCAAGATGGAGGCGAGGGCCAAGGTGAAGTCCGAGTTCATCAAGTCCGTCGAGGGCGCCGCGCAGATCGAGAACCTCGAAGCCGCCGTCGTCTCCGAGGCCGTGCAGGCGCAGCCTGCGGAGGACGCCGAGCCCGCGCCTCGTCGCGTCCCTGAATGGGCCCGGTAAGATGGTGCGTGGCTGGGACGACGCGCCATGATTCGAACAGGGATCGGTTGGGACGCGCATCGGCTTGTGGAGAACCGCCGGCTTGTCCTGGGCGGCGTCGTCGTTCCTCATGAGCGCGGTCTGCTGGGCCACTCGGACGCCGATGTCGCCACCCACGCCCTGATGGACGCCTTGCTTGGCGCGATTGCCGCAGGCGACATCGGCCGGCATTTTCCCGACACGGATCCCGCCTGGGAGGGCGCCGACAGCATCCGCCTGCTGAAAGCCGTCGCCGCGCTCCTGGCCGGGCGCGGCTGGCGGGTCGTGAACACGGACATGACGATCCTCTGCGAGAAGCCCAGGCTCGCCCCCCACATCCCCGAAATGCGTCGGCGGCTGGCGGAGGCCATGGGCGTGGAGGCGGAGTCCGTGTCCGTCAAGGCGACCACGGTCGAGGGCATGGGCGCCATCGGCCGCAAGGAAGGCATCGCCGCGATGGCCGTCGCCACCGTCGAGCGCTGCCGCCCTGTTCCTCGGCCCTGAAGAAGAGAGGAGACACCTTCGGATGAACTTCTACAATTCGCTCACGCGCCGCAAGGAGGCGTTCCAGCCGCTCGAGACCGGGAAAGCCGGGCTCTACACGTGCGGGCCCACCGTCTACAACTTCGCGCACATCGGCAATTTCCGGGCGTATGTCTTCGAGGACATTCTGCGCCGCTCGCTGGAATTCCGCGGCTACGAGGTCGTGCAGGTGATGAACCTCACCGACGTGGACGACAAGACGATCCGCGGCGCGCTCGAACAGGGCGTTTCGCTCGATGCGTTCACGCGTCCGTACAAGGATGCGTTTTTCGCCGATCTCAAGACGCTGGGCATCAAGCCGGCGGCGTTCTATCCCGCCGCGACCGACCACATCCCGGAGATGATCGCGCTGATCGAACGCCTGTTCGAACGCGGCCTGGCCTACCGCTCCGACGATGGCTCGGTCTATTTCAGCGTCGCCAAGTTCGACGGCTACGGCAAGCTGGCGCGCCTCGATCGCGAGGGCATGCGCCATGGCGTGCGCATCGACAGCGACGAGTACGAGAAGGACGCCGTCGGCGACTTCGCGCTCTGGAAGGCGTGGGACGAAGCGGATGGCGACATCGCATGGGATTCGCCCTGGGGCCGCGGCCGCCCGGGCTGGCACATCGAGTGCTCGGCCATGTCCATGAAGTACCTGGGCGAAAGCTTCGACATCCACACGGGCGGCATCGACAATCTTTTCCCGCATCACGAAAACGAGATCGCCCAGTCGGAGGGCGCGACCGGCAAGCCCTTCGTCCACACGTGGCTGCACTGCGCGCACCTGCGCGTGAACGGCGAGAAGATGTCGAAGTCCCTCGGCAATTTCCTTACGCTCCGCGATTTGCTGGAGAAGGGCTGCCAGGGGCGCGAAATCCGCTATGTGCTGATCGCCGGCCACTACCGCCAGCCGCTCAATTTCACCTTTGATGCGCTTGCCGCCGCACGTTCGGCGCTGGCGCGCATCGACGAATTCACCCGCCTGCTTGAAGACAAGGCCGCCGGCGCCGTTGCGACTGGCGACGCCCCCGACTGGGTGTCGGACATGCAGGCCGCCTTCCGCGAAGCCGTGAAAGACGACTTGAACATGGCCGAGGCGCTGGCCGCCGTCCATCGCCTCGTCGGGCGCGGCAACAAGGAGGCCGCGGAAGGGACGCTTTCGCCCGCCGACGCCGCGCATGCGCTGGCCGCGCTGGCGCACATGGACACCGTGCTCAACGTGCTGGCCCGTCCTCAGGCCGAGGCGCCTGCCGAGGTCAAGACCCTTGTCGAGCGGCGCGCGGAAGCCCGCCAACGTCGCGACTGGGCCGTGTCGGACCAGCTTCGCAACGCGATCGCCGACCTCGGCTGGGCCGTCAAGGACACGCCGGAGGGGCAGCGGCTTTCGCCGCTGTGAAGCAGTTTAGCCCCTGACACCCCCCGATTTCAGGCTGATGCCTGTCTGATCAAATTCACCCATCCGCAAGGAGTCTGACCATGCAAAGACAAGCCGTCCCGCACCACAACATCTCCGGCGTCATGCCGCACCTCGCCGTGAAGGCCGAACATCTCCCCCAGCGAACGGAAACCGGCATTGGCGCACTGATGCCCTGGGCCAACCGCCTCTGGTTCGTCACCTACGTTGCGCACACGAAGCGCACAGGTGATGGCACTGGCCTTTTCAGCGTCGACGACGGCATGAACCTGACCAAGCACCCGGAGTCGGTCGTCGGCACCTACGCCAACCGCATGATCCACCGCGAGAGCCACCAGCTCTTCATCGGCCCCCATGTGATCGACATCGAGGGCAGGATCCGCACCATCGAGCCGCTTGTGGACACCCGCATCACCGCCACGTGCCGCCATCTCACGGATCCCGCGAACAAGGTCTACATGGTCGGCATGGAGGGCGAGTTCGCCGAGGTCGACGTCCATACGCTTGAGGTGAACATGTTGGCCGACCTCAAGCAGGAGCTGGCGATGGGCGAGCACTGCCGTCCGCATTTCAAGGACGCCTACACCGCGCATGGTCGCGTCGTCGTCGCCAACAACAGCTACTACGGTTCGGACTTTCTCCGCGATCATAGCGACGGCCGTCTGGCCGAGTGGGACGGCAAGGTCTGGACGGTGCTGGAGCGCACGCAGTTCAACACGACGGCCGGCCGCCTGGCGGGCGACCTGGGCGAAGCGATCTTCGCCGTCGGCCAGGATCGCGCCTCGGCTCTGTTCAAGGTGTTCCTCCCTTCGACCGGTTGGCGCAACTATCGTCTCCCCAAGGCGACGCATACGCAGGATCACGCCTGGACGACCGAGTGGCCGCGCATCCGTGAAGTCGAGAGCGAACGCTGGATGCTCAACGCCAGCGGCCTCTTCTATGAACTGCCCTCGATGACCTACGCGGATTCCGTCTGGGGTCTCCGTCCCGTCTGCGCGCATCTGCGCATCGTCGGCGACTACTGCTCCTGGAATGGTCTGCTTGTCATGGCGGGCGACCAGACGACGCCGATCAACGACTCCAATGCCTACGTCGGCCAGCCGCAGGCCAACCTCTGGTTCGGCAAGACGGACGACCTCTGGCAGTGGGGCAAGCCGACCGGCTGGGGCGGCCCCTGGTGGGAGACGCCGGTGAAGGCCGCCGAGCCCAGCGATCCGTTCCTGATGACCGGCTTCGAGCACAAGTGCCTCCACCTCCGCCACGACGGCGGCGACGGGGTCCAAGTGGCCGTGCAGGTCGATTTCATGGGGCAGGGCCAGTGGATGGACTACGAGACCCTGACGCTCAGGAACGGCTACGCCTGCCACGTCTTCCCGACCGGCTTCAGCGCCCACTGGGTGCGCGTCGTCGCCGACCGCGCCGGCGCCGCCACCGCTCAGTTTGTCTATACGTGAGGCGTTGCCTGCTCCCGCCTGTGCATCGGCGTTCTTGACATGCATGTTGTTCGTATGACATGATTTACGGCAGTAAAACCACCGATTTTTTCGCGCATTTGGGCACTCTGGCAAGGGTAAGGAAATAGCAAGTCAACCACAGGAAACACGATGCATTCATTTCCCCTGCTTTACAACTCCGACACCAACAACATTTTTCACGACAAAGGCGTTCTCGCCGACGAGGTGCTCCATTCCTTTGTCGACGAAGTGGCCGACAGTCAAGTGACGGCCTTCCTCCTCTGCCAGGGGGGGCAGACCGTCTTCTATCGATCCGAGGTCACGGATTACTGGGGCGAGCGGCATGGCCCGTCGGTTCGTGCAACGTGGCCGGAGCAAGTTCAGTTAGGAGTTGGAAATCTGGAGCGCTACCTGCAACGCGGCGTCGAGCCGTTCGATCTTCTTGTGGAGCGAATACGCAAGCGCGGGATGGAGGCATGGCTCACCTTTCGGATGAACGAGG
>JBMNOD010000010.1:0-64622 GCA_050942875.1 Kiritimatiellia bacterium | reverse complement strand
TTTCTTGTCTGCGTGCTCGATTCACGGCACTATCAACTGTTCGGGCCAATGCAGATGGGGCGGCGCGACAGACTTGAACACGAACTCCGAGGCCGTGGCCTCGTGATCTGGATTACGGTCGTCGTCGCCCCGCCCCGGGGGTTCGCGCGAACCCCCGGGGCGCTTTTCGGTTCTCACCGGAAAGCGCCCTCACTTTAGCATATTTGGCTGAGACAAGATTACAGTGCGGGTACGGAGCCCCGCGTTCCCGGGACGACCGGCCACGCCATCGATGCCAGACCGTCCACAAAGTCCACCCTGTCCACCAAACCTCGGCTTTCCCTTGGCGTCCTTGGCGAGCTTGGCGTGATGGGAGTTTCACGCAAAGGCCGCGAAGACCGCAAGGGCTGAGACGGCTGCGCCGAATGGAGTTTGTCCATGGAAGGCACAGAAAGACACAGAAAAAGGAGGTGAAAACCGGGGTCTGGGGTGTCCCCAGCGGAAACTCCTCTCTACGCCCTCCTCACTCCTCACTGGAAAAGAACCCATTGGGGACAGACCCCATTGGATATTTTCCATTAAAAAAAGGGCGGAGCCGGTCGGCTCCGCCCTTTTCATGGCGTGGATTATTCGGCCTTGGGGGGCTCGTACATCGCGGCGAGCTTGGTCAGCTTGTCGTACTTGGCCTTGAACAGGCGATCCGCTTCGGCGACCATCTCCTGGGACGCCGCGGGATCGATCTTGGCGAGCTGGCGGAAGCGGTTCTCCACCTTGGCCTGCTCCGCAAAGTCCTTCGTCGGGGCCTTGCTGTCGATCGTCAGCGGGTTCTTGCCGAGGGCCACGTTGTCCGGGTTGAACCGGTACAGCGGGAAGTGGCCCGTCTCGACCGCGAGCTTCTGGTTGTCCAGGCCGGTGCGCATGTCGATGCCGTGGCTGATGCAGTGCGAGTAGGCGATGATGATCGCCGGGCCGTCGTACGCTTCGGCTTCGGTGAAGGCGCGCACGGTCTGGGCGGTGTTGGCGCCCATGGCGATCTGCGCGACGTAGATGTTGCCGTACGTCATCGAGATCATGCCGAGGTCCTTCTTCTGCTGCGCCTTGCCGGCGGCGGCGAACTTGGCGATCGCGCCGAGCGGCGTGGACTTCGAGGCCTGGCCGCCGGTGTTGGAGTACACTTCGGTGTCGAGCACGAGGACCTTGACGTTGCGTCCGGTGGCGAGCACGTGGTCGAGGCCGCCGTAGCCGATGTCGTAGGCCCAGCCGTCGCCGCCGATGATCCAGACGGACTTGCGGACGAGGTAGTCGGCCAGCGAGAGGAGCTGCTTGCAGAGGTCGCAATCGGCGCCGGCGAGCATGCCCTTGAGCTTCGCGACGCGGTCGCGCTGCTTCTCGACGTCGTCGCTGGTGGCCTGTTTGGCGTCGCGGATTTCGGCGAGGAGCGCCTTCATCTCGGCGGGGGCCTTGTCGGAGGCGATGAGCGCCTCGCCGAGCTCGAGCGCGTTGACCTTGAACTTCTCGAACGCGAGGTTCATGCCGAGGCCGAACTGGGCGTTGTCCTCGAAGAGGCTGTTGGACCACGAGGGGCCGCGGCCGTCGTTGTTCTTCGTGTACGGGGTGGTGGGCAGGTTGCCGCCGTAGATCGAGGAGCAGCCCGTGGCGTTGGCGATCGCGAGGCGGTCGCCGAAGAGCTGGGTGAGCAGCTTGATGTACGGGGTTTCGCCGCAGCCGGCGCAGGCGCCGGAGAACTCGAAGAGGGGCTGGCAGAGCTGCGCGCCCTTGACGGTGGCGAGGTTGAGCTTGGAGCGGTCGTACTCGGGGAGGTCGAGGAAGAACTTGAAGTTCTCGGCCTCGGGCTCGCGGAGCGGGATCTGCTCGGTCATCACGATCGCGCCCTTGGCCTTCATCGGGCAGGCATGGACGCAGGCGCCGCATCCGGTGCAGTCCTCGGGGGCGACCTGGAGCGTGAACTTCCTGCCTTCGAACTCCTTCGTCTTGGCGTCGGTGGACTTGAAGGTCCCGGGCGCGCCGTCGAGGGCGCCGGCGTCGTAGATCTTGCCGCGGATCGCCGCATGGGGGCAGACCGTGGAGCAGGTGAGGCACTGGATGCACGCGCTCGGATCCCAGCGGGGGATCTGGACGGCGATGTTGCGCTTCTCCCACTGGGTCGTGCCGGTGGGCCAGGTGCCGTCGTTGGGGATCGCGCTCACGGGCAGGGCGTCGCCGCGCTGGGCGATGATCTCGGCCGTCACCGTCTGGACGAACTCGGGCGCTTCGGCGGGGACGATCGGCGGCATCTTGCGCTTGCCGGCGACCTGGGCGGGGACGTCGACCTTGAAGACGGCGCCGGAGGCGGCGTCGATCGCGTCCCAGTTCTTCTTGACGACGTCGTCGCCCTTGCGGCCGTACGCCTTCTTGGCGTAGACCTTGAGCAGCTCGATGGCCTCGGCCTCGGGGATGATGTCGGCGATCTTGAAGAAGGCGGTCTGCATGATCGTGTTGATGCGGCTGCCCATGCCCATTTCCTGGGCGAGCTTGACGGCGTCGACGACGTAGAAGCGGAGCTTCTTGTCGATGATCTGCCGTTCGATCTCGTCCGGCAGGTTGTCCCAGACTTCGTCGGCCGAATAGGGGCTGGCGAGCAGGAAGACGCCGCCGGCCTTGATGTTGGAGAGCATGTCGTACTTCTCGACGAAGGAGAAGTTGTGGCAGGCCACGAAGTCGGCGTTTGTGCAGAGGTAGGGGCTCTGGATGGCGCCCTTGCCGAAGCGGAGGTGGGAGACGGTGATGCCGCCGGCCTTCTTCGAGTCGTAGACGAAGTAGCCCTGGGCGAAGTTGTCCGTCTCGTCGCCGATGATCTTGATGGAGTTCTTGTTGGCGCCCACGGTGCCGTCGGAACCCAGGCCGTAGAACATGCATTCCTTGCGGCCGGCGTGGTCGAGGATGAAGCCGGGGTCGTAGTCGATGGAGCTGCCGGAGACGTCGTCGTCGATGCCGACGGTGAAGTGCGGCTTGGCGTTGGCGGACTTCGCGTTGTCGAAGATGCCCTTGACCATCGCGGGGGTGAACTCCTTCGAGCCCAGGCCGTAGCGGCCGCCGAAGGTCTTCGGGTACTTCGCCAGGTCGAGCCAGCCCTTCTCCATGGCCTCGCCGAAGGCGGTGCGGACGTCGAGGTAGAGCGGGTCGCCGATGGCGCCGGGCTCCTTGACGCGGTCGAGGACGGTGACGGTCTTGACCGTCTTCGGGAGGACCTTCGCGAAGCACTCGACGCAGAACGGGCGGTAGAGGCGGACCTTCACGAGGCCGACCTTCTCGCCCATGGAGACGAGGCGGTCCACCGTCTCGTGGATCGTGTCGACGGCGGAGCCCATCGCGACGACGATGTGCTCGGCGTCGGGCGCGCCGACGTAGTCGAAGGGCTTGTAGTTGCGGCCGGTGAGCTTGCCGAACTTCTGCATCGCCTTGTACACGATGCCGGGCGTGGCTTCGTAGAACGGATTGACCGTCTCGCGGCCCTGGAAGTAGACGTCCGGGTTCTGCGCGGTGCCGCGCATCATCGGGCGGTCGGGGGTGAGGCCGCGGGCGCGGTGCGCGAAGACGAGCTCGTCGGAGATCATCTCGCGATAGACGGACTCGTCGAGGTCGTCGATCTTCTGGACTTCGTGCGAGGTGCGGAAGCCGTCGAAGAAATGGAGGAAGGGGATGCGGCTCTCGAGCGTGGAGGCGTGGGCGATGAGCGCCATGTCGAGCACTTCCTGGACGCCGGCCGCGGCCAGCATCGCGAAGCCCGTCTGGCGGCAGGCCATGACGTCGGAGTGGTCGCCGAAGATCGAGAGACCCTGGCAGGCCAGCGCACGGGCCGACACGTGGAAGACCGTGGGGATGAGCTCGCCCGCGATCTTGTACATGTTCGGGATCATCAGCAGGAGGCCTTGCGAGGCCGTGAAGGTCGTCGTGAGCGCGCCGGTCGTCAGGGCGCCGTGCAGGGCGCCGGCGGCGCCGCCTTCGGACTCCATCTCGACGACGTCGGGGATGTTGCCCCAGAGGTTCCTGTCCTTGCGGGCGGCCCACTCGTCGCACCACTCGGCCATCGGGGAGGACGGGGTGATGGGGTAGATTGCGCAGACTTCGCTGCATTTAAAGGCTACTTTTGCGGCGGCTTCGTTGCCGTCCACCATGATTTTCCTGGACATAGCTTCCTTTTTCTTTTGATGGACAGGCCCGGGCGCTCGGGCCCGGGCCGTGTCGGTTCGATTCGATTGTCAACCCTTGGCGTTCTTGATGAACTCGCGCACCGACTCGAGCTGGCCGGCGGAGCCGAGGATCTTGTTCTTTCCGGCGATGTAGTTCGCGTACTCGGACATGAAGACCTTGCCGGCGGGGCGGAGGTCGAAGTTCTCCGGGTGGTCGCGGAAGTGCTCGCGATGCACGCGGCACCAGACCAGGCGGCCGTCCGTGTCGATGTTGATCTTCGTGACGCCCATCTTGCCGGCCTTGGCGATGTCGTCCTCGGACACGCCCTTGGCGCCGGGGATCTTGCCGCCGGCGGCGTTGATGCGCTCGACTTCGTCCTGCGGCACCGAGCTCGACCCGTGCATGACGAGCGGGAAGCGGGGCAGGCGCTTGGCGATCTCGGAAATCACGTTGAAATGCAGGCCCTGGGTGCCGGTGAACTTGTAGGCGCCATGGCTCGTGCCGATCGCGCAGGCCAGCGAATCGCAGCCCGAACGCTTGACGAATTCCACCGCCTCGTCCGGATCGGTCAGCTTCGCGTCCGCCTCGGAGACCGAGACGTGCTCTTCGACGCCGCCGAGCTTGCCCAGCTCGGCTTCGACCGCGACGCCCTTGGCGTGGGCCGCGTCGACGACGCGCTTCGTGATGGCGACGTTCTCCTCGAACGGGTGCGCCGAGGCGTCGATCATCACGGAGCTGTAGAAGCCGCTCGCGATGCAGTCCATGCAAGTCTCCTCGTCGCCATGGTCCAGATGGACCGCGAAGATCGCCTTGGGGAAGATCTCGTCCGCCGCGCGGATCATGGCTTCGAGGAGGCGCTTGTCCGTATAGGAGCGGGCGCCCTTCGAGAGTTGGACGATGAACGGAGCCTGGCTTTCGATGCAGCCGCGGAAGAGGCCCATGATTTGCTCGGCGTTGTTGATGTTGTAGGCGCCGACGGCGTACTTGCCGTAGGCATGTTCAAAAAGCAGCTTGGTTGAAACGATCATGATGATTCGCTTTCCTGGTGTTGATAGCGGTTGAAACAAGTTCTCCCGGCCCGCGGAAAGCGGCGCCGTCTTTGGAGAACCATTGATTGCGTATCTTACCACCCCACCCCGCCGCCGTCAATGACGTTTTGCATTCAGGCAAAACGGCTTCAGGCAAAACGGGGTCTGGGGCGTCCCCAGCCAACACTCCTCACTTCTCTCCACGCTCTGCTCACTGCAATCCGCCGATCGCCCACGGCGACCGGCGGATTGCAATCAGAGTCCCGGCACGATCTCCTGGACGGCGGGACGCAGGGCTTTCATCTGATTTTCAAGAGACTGCATGTCAGGCGTCTTGAGGCGGCCGGTCTCCGCCGGGGCAGTCACATTCTCCCGCTTCCAGGCGTCATATCGAGCCTTGGCTTCCTCGTAGCGCCGCTTGACATCCTGTTCCTGACCCTTCATCTTACGAAGCTCATCTTGGATCGCGCTGCGCCGAGGGCCCGTCACGGCCTCGTGCTCTTCGTGCAAGGTCTTGGCACGCGCCAAAAATTCCCGATATGACTGCGCTGTTTCTTGATGATCAGCCAAATATGGATTGCGCTTGGCGATGTCTTTGTAGAGCTTGGCCTTTGCAGCTTCGTAGCGGCCATAAAGCTGGCAATACTCCACGAGCAAATCACGCTGCGCGGGGTCGGCCTTTTCGTAAGGCATGTCAAACAACACGAGATCGGCTTCGTAGATGTGAACCGTCTCGTACACCCACTGGCGGCCTTCCTTCAGATAGCAGCACTCCGCCACGTTCCCGTCGGGCAGAAGGCGCGAGCTCTTCCGGGCGACGACCGTGCCGCCGAGCATGATGCCCTGGGGCTTCATCTGCGCGTCGTAGAAAAAGGAATTGGTCACCACGATGCCCCAGTTGTAGCCGGGATCCGGATTGAGCACGGCGCCCGGGGCGGGTTCTTGCGGCTCGGACTCGACTTCGGAGGCAAGCGCGGCGCTCTCCGATGCGGCGGGGGCAACGGCATTTGGTGTCCCTATGGTTTCAGCATCTCCGTTGCCTTCATGGGCGTCATCCGACATTTCCGAGGAAGCAGTCGGTGACGATGATATAGAATCATCCAACCGCGTTTCGTCTGCAGTATCGGATTCTTCTTGCTCTGTCGTCCCAGCAAGTTCGTCTCCAATATCCTTCACCGCCTCGGTCAACTGTGTTTTAGCTTGGGAAATACCGGAAGCGAGTTTCGCAGGCGCTTCGCCATCGACAACCCAAGCAGCTAACTTGGAATACTGTTCGGGATGACTCGATTTCAGCTTGGGAAGTCCAAACCAAACGACAGCCGCTAAAACGACGGCGGCAACGAGAACCTGAATCGCATACTTGGTCATGCAAAAATCACGGAAACGAAAGGATTTGAAACAGCCGGCGCTAGCTCTTGAACAAATCGTCGAGCATGCTGCCGATCGAGGAGATCGAGGCGCCTTGCGCATTCTCGCTGGCGGCCCGCATCAACGCGGCGACGTCCGTCGCATCTTCCTGGGGCGCCTCGGCCTTGGAGGGAAGCGTCAGGGAAATGCGCTCGCCATCGAGCGCCTTGACCACCACGTCGATCATGCTGCCGAGCGGAAATTTTGTCTCGAGCTTCGCCGTCGGGCTGCCGCCCTTTTCAATGTCGCATTCGCCAATGTGGAGCAATCCCGTCTTGTCTTCGGAAAGACGGACGAAAACGCCGAATTCGCGAATGCCTTCGACGAGGCCCTTCAACTGGGCGCCGATGGCGATCAAGCCGGGCTGCATGTCGCGGACGCGCTTGTCCACGACCTTGAGCGACATCTTCTTGGTTCCGTGGTCGATCGTCTCGACTTGGAGGTCGAGCGCGTCGCCCTCGGACACACATCCGCGCGGATGCCCGATGCGCCGCCCCGCCCCAAGCCGCGAAACCGGCACCAAGCCTTCCACCCCGGGGGCAAGGGAAACGAACGCCCCGAACGGCATGAGCTTGACAACCGTGCCGGTGACGTAGCTGCCAGGGCCCAGCGCCCCGGCGAAATCATGCCAGGGATCGGGCACCGTGTCGCGCAAGCTGAAGGAAAAGCGATCCGCCTCCCAATCCAGGGAGAGAATCGCCACGCGGATGGCCTGGCCGATGTGAAGGATGTCCTCGGGCTTGACCGTGCGATCCCACGAAATCTCGCGCAAGGGAATGAGGCCCTCCACCCCGCCGATGTCCACGAACACGCCAAACGGCATGATGTTCGTGACGACGCCGTCGCGAACCATCCCTTCGTGAAGCTCCGCCTTGAGGGCTTCGCGCTTCTCGGCGCGCTCCCGATCCAACAGGGCGCGGTGGCTCACGACGAGCGTGCGCTCGTCGGGATCGTATTCGATGACGAGAAAGTTGAGCGTCTGGCCGATCGGGCTTTCCTCGGCGTCGGCCTTGCGAGCCAGCCCCACCTGTGAGAAAGGGCAGAAGGCGCGATGGCCGCTCACGCGGACTTCGTAGCCGCCGTTGACTTCCTTTTCGATCTTGCCTTCGATCGGAAGCTGCGCTTGGAACGCCTGCATGATCGACTGGTCGGTCGCCGCCCCCGTGCCCAGCGAGAGGCGGGCGGCACCGTCGCGAACCTCGACGAAGTAAACGTCGATGACATCGCCTTCGGAAGGCAACAACTCGCCTTCCTTCCACTGCGAGCGGTCGATCAACCCCTGCATTTGGGAATTGATGTCCACGACGATCGTCTCGGCGCCCACGGAAAGAACGGTGCCGACGATTTTTTCGCCAGGGTCGAACCCCCGACGCATCGTGGCCATCTGCGCGTCAATTTCATCCATCAGCTCGGCCATGCTCGCCGAGCGGGTTCGCTTCGGTTCAATCATGTTGCGAATCCTGCTGCTTCGATCTCGATTAGACGCGGAGGGGCATGATCACGTAGAGAAACGGAATGTCGCTCTTGATCAGGCCGGGGCTTGACGAATTGTTCAGCTCGATCTGGATTTCGTCGCTGCTGAGGTTCTTGAGCGGGTCCATCATGAATTCAGGATTGAAGATCACGCTGATGGGCTCGCCAGAATACTTGATGGCGACGGTGTCCGTAGCTTCGCCGACTTCGGGAGCGCTCACGGCAATGGTGAGAATGTTGTTCTCAAAGGTCAGCCGCATCGCGTTGGTCGCGTTGGTCGCCGAGGCGTTGATGCGGCGGAGGACCGCCAGAAGCTCCTCGCGGTTGACGGAGATGACGTTGTCGCAACGGTCGAAGACGACCTGCTTGTAGTTGGGATAGATGCCGGAAAGCACCTTGCAGGCGAAGAAGATTTCGCCGAACTCGAAAATGAGCTGCTTGTCCTTGATCGTGATCGTCAGGTCGTCGCTGTCGGAAAGCGAGCGAATGAGCTCGGTGGCGGCGCGCAACGGCAGCACCACGTCGCGGGCGTTCTCCGCCGGGAAATCGACTTCGTGCTCGTAAAGCGCAAGGCGGCGCCCATCCGTTGCCACGCAAGTCAGCTTGCCGTCGGCGAAGCTCATCAGAATGCCGGTCAGCACCGGCCGGGTGTCGTCCATCGCCGTGGCATAGTACGTCTTGCGAAGCATGTCGCGGAACTTGCCCTGGTCGATCTGGTAGGCGATGCCGTCCTCGGTCGTCGGTGGCGGCGGAAATTCGCGGGCCGGAAGGCCGTTCATCTTCGACTTGTAGGAGCTGCAGCGCATATGCACGATGTCGCTGTCTTCCTCGACCCCGAACGACACGATGCCCTCGTCAAGCTCCCGGACGATGCTCGCCAGCTTCTTCACGGGAAGCGTGATCTTGCCGGGGCGTTCGACGTCCGCCTCGCAACGGCAGCGCATCGTGATGTCGATGTCCGTCGTCGTCAAGACAAGCGCGCCTTCCTCCGCTGAGATCAGCACGTTGGAAAGCACGGGAAGCGCCGACCGGCTTCCAACAATGTTCTGAACCAAGGACAATGCCTCGAACAACTTCGACTTGGGGACTTTGAATTTCATGACGGTTCCGTTTTCGTTTTGCCTCGAACCCACTGGCTTTGTTGACAGCCAGAACTACTTTCTATCTTTTAAATAAAAATGAAAGTAGAGGTAGTAGTGAGGGGGATGGAGTGTTCAAAAGTGGATTAAGTTGTTGGTTGGTGGTAAGATGACTCAGTTTACAACTTGAAGGCGGATTGTTCGGGAATGTGTAGAGAAGTCGGGACTTGTGAACAGGGGGCTGAGAAATGAACAAGTTGTCAAAGGTTGCCGTCAGGTTGTGAACAAGAAATCAAGAGGGGGTTGAAGGTGATGAAGACAAGGCCAGGAAACAATCGCTCCTAGTTGCAGAAATGATGCCGTTTTTTCAGAGCTTTGTCAATACAGAGTTGCTGTTTGCCCGTATGGTCTTCGCGTGGTTGTCGATTGATCTTGGACGTATCTTGCATTCTTCCGTCTTGACTCAAGTTTCGTGCGACTCGTCGCGGCTTTTTCCCGCTTCCTTTTTGTCGCCGATTCCACAAAGGGGGTTCGCGGGTGTTCCCCGTCCTTTGCAGCGTTAGGCTTTGCATTTCCATTTGCTTGGGCTTCAGCAGCGGGGATTCGAGGGTGTCGATGACGTCGGTTTCGTCGATGACGTCGATTTTGCCGGATCATGCACGCAAGATGACACGCGAACGGGTACGAGACCGCCCCGGCCCCGGCCAGCGAACGAAACGCCGAAACGCTGGAACCCGCCGTCCCGGCGTGGTTGTTCGCAAGCCCGTGGACGCGGCGTCCACGCTGCGTATCGCCGTCTGAGACCCACCGCCTGCGTCCATTCGTCCGCGCCCCGGCGCGGTGCGCTTCGTCTGCGTGGCGACTGGTTCGCGCACCATCTGCCCTTCGGCCGTTCACGTACCCGTATACAGCGCAGCGGTACCCGTTCACGAAACAACGAACGCATCATATTGTGAACGGGATTCGATGATGTCGATTTTGCGAATCATGCGGAACACGGAAAGTGGCTCTTGGCATCCCTGGCGAGCTTGGCGCGATGGAGTTTCACGCAAAGACCGCAGGAGCTGAGGAAGAAGGAAACCACCTCTGCGGCTGGCCGATTACTACGTTCAGTGAAAAAAACTCGTAAGCATGCTACTGACTCGGCAAAGTTTCTGCAACAGTTTCACTTACACATGTCACTAATGCTAGCCACGAGCGACTGGCGTCTCATTTGTTGATAACCTATAAATAAAATTTTAATAAACTGATTTTTTCTGTCGTCTAAAATCGGCGATTATGCCGCAAAAATCGCCAACTGTGTGGCATATTGGGTAATTTTTTTTGATTGTATTTCTAAAGGGTATCAACATTGGAAGGTTATCAACAGCCAAGGCAAAAAGATGTTGATAATTTAATGGGCTTCGCCTCGCTTGATTGCCACAGCCAGCATGGCAATGTCGGCTGGGTTGACGCCTGGAATTCGCGCAGCCATCCCGAGGTTCGAGGGGCGTATCCTCGTCAGTTTTTCACGGGCTTCGTAGCGGATGTTCGACAAGGCCATGTAGTCGATCCAATCCGGGATGATCATGCGTTCTTGCCGTCTCGCCTCCGATGCCATTCGTTCTTCCTGTTCGATGTAGATCCGATAGCGAATGGTATATTCAATCTCGGCAACGACTTCAGGGGGCAACAGTTTCGCTCCTGGGAGCAAAACGTAGCTGTTTTCAGGACGGCAAAGATGGGTCGCCAGCGGATCGCCGCGGAAACGCTCTCGATCAAGGCGCTCGACCTCCTCGGCAATGATGGCTTGAAACGACTTTGTTTCGTCGATGAATTCCGAGTCGGCTATCCCGATATTCTGCGCATGGTGAAGCAAGCGGTATCGTGCGTTGTCCTGCCGAAGCAGAAGCCGACGCTCGGCGCGGGAGGTGAACATTCGGTAAGGCTCGTTCGTCCCCTTCGTCACCAGGTCGTCAATCATCACGCCGATGTAAGCCTCGTCACGAGAAAAAACAAGCGGCGGTTCGTCTTTCAACCATCTTGCGGCATTGACGCCCGCGACGAAACCTTGCGCGGCGGCTTCTTCATACCCCGTTGTACCGTTGACTTGCCCGGCAAAGAAAAGACCATGGACTCGCTTCGATTCCAAAGAGACATGCAAATCACGCGGATCGTAGAAGTCGTATTCGATTGCGTAGGCATAGGAGCGAAAGATCGCGTTCTCAAGACCTGGAACCGAATGCACCATGCGCAGCTGGACATCACGCGGCAGGCTGCAGGAAAGACCGTTGGGATAGGCAAGGTTCAACGCTTCGTCGGCGGATTCCGGCTCAATGAAGACATGGTGGCTCTCCTTGTCGGGAAACTTGACCACCTTGTCTTCCAAAGAAGGACAGTACCGTGCGCCCGTTCCGACAATGTCGCCGCCATAAAGTGCCGATTCACCTAGGTTTTCCCGGACAATGGCGTGGGTTTCCGCCGTCGTTTGGGTCAGGAAACAAGGGTGTTGAGCGGACCCAGAAACCCAGCAAGGCTCGAAATGTTCCACGTGGAACACTCGGCTATCCAGCTTTTGAGAGTTAAAAACCTCGTCTCCACCCCAAAAAAGTGGTTTGTTTCGGGTGTTTTTTCTTGAAAATTGTTCCACGTGGAACAATTTTTCACCTTTTTGGTGTTGTTTTGCCTTCCAGGAGAAGAGTGGGGGCGGTATGTCCCCTGCTTGGAAAGCCATTGCCTTCGTGTCAATACTGTGGGGTTCAAGACGTGGCGGAGTCCCTGTTTTAAGCCTCTCAACGTTGAGTTTCAACCCTCTGAGTTGGTCCGCCAGCGCATTTGCGGGAGGGTGGCCATCGCCTCCGCCCGGCGTTGTTTCGTGTCCAATGTGGATGGTGCCGCGCAAGAAGGTGCCTGAGGTAATAACGACCGAACGGGATTCTATTGCACCGGTTTTGAGTGTTTTCACCCCGCGGACAACGTCCCTGTCGAGGTCTAGTGCCACGACTTCGTCCTCAAGAAGGATTAGATTCGGCGTGTTTTGAAGAATGGCGGTCATTCTGGCGGAATAGACGTACTTGTCGCACTGGACTCGATTCGCTCGGACGGCTGCGCCGCGGCGAGTGTTGAGAACCCGGAATTGGAGCCCGGAAAGGTCTGCACAACGCGCCATTTCGCCGCCGAGGGCGTCGAGTTCAAAGACAAGGTGTGATTTTGCGATCGCGCCAATGGAGGGGTTGCACGGCATCGAAGCAAGCGCACGCGCGTCGAGCGAGACAAGCAAGGTTTTAGCCCCGCTTCTCGCAGCGGCCAGAGCGGCTTCGCAGCCCGCGTGTCCGCCACCGACGACGATGATGTCAAAAGGAGAGTCAGTCTTCATGAATGCGATGCTTGCCAGGATGGTCTTGGTTTTCTTATCAGTATATCGCATTTAGACCCCTCTCGCAAACCACTTGAAGTGGGTGTGTATCAGAAAAGTAAAACACAAATACGGCATTGCCTATGTCATGCGTATTGAAAAGGTTTTTTGTGTAGTGCTTTTGCTGCAATGAACCACACTCCGCACCTCCGCCGTTCCTTCCTGATTTAGAAAGTGTGTTTCCTTTGCTTCGCTTCTCCCCACACGCCTTTGTGCCTCTGTGTCTCTGTGTTTGAAAAAAAGAAACCAACTTGCCTCAGCCGTCTGTGTCTTTTCTGTTCTGTGGACAGATACCCTTAACCACAACAGAAAGCACAGAACACAAGAAAGCACAGAACACACAGAAAATTTTTGTTGTTTTTGTGACACTTGACACTTGAAACCTGAGCGTGGTGGCGGCTGCGCCGAGTGGGGTTTGTCCACAGAAGACACAGAAGGACACAGAAACCAATCCTGTAAATCCTGTAATCCTGTCTTGAAAATTCTAAACACGACACAGAGACACAGAGAGGGATTGGTTTTGAAGTTGCATCAAGGGGCCTCCATGTTTCATTGAAACTCAAGGAACCACGTCACGATTCTGACACGCACTCTTGAAACCTTCAACGTTTCAAATTTTCGAGAAATGCGTTATACTGAAGGATACCAGGATTCCCATGTTTTCAGGAGAAAGGCGCAAAACCATGAAATCGATCATCAAACCCATTCAAGACGCAAAGCACCTTGCTGTTTTCACCGGCGCTGGAGTTTCTACCTTCTGCGGAATACCCGACTTCAGAGGGCCGAATGGCGTGTATCGCGATCCCGATGCCCAGCGCCTTTTCGACATTCGTCTTTTTGATGACGATCCGAATTTCTTCTATCAGCGAGCCAATCGTCTCGTCTACGGGATGGATGAAGTCAAGCCCGGCCCCGTCCATCTGGCTGTGAAAGCCCTTCAGGACAACCTCGAGTCGTTTCGAGGTGTGATTACCCAGAATGTCGATGGACTCCACGAGCGCGCGGGAAGTTCGCCTGTCTATGCCGTCCACGGAACCGCCGCCGTCCATCACTGCCGCCGATGCAACGATGCCAAGACGCTCGATGAGATTCGGGACATCCGCCGTGGCTGCGACGACACCGTGCCACGGTGCGCCTGCGGCGGCATCTACAAGCCAGACATCACGTTTTTCGGCGAAGCGCTCCCTGTCGAAGCCTTTGCCGGCGCAGAGGCTCTGGCATCCCGATCCGACCTCATGATTGTCCTCGGCACCTCGCTGACGGTTTATCCTGCCTCGGCGCTTCCCGAACAGACGCTCCTCCATGGCGGGAAGATTATTATCGTCAATGCAGGTGCAACCCCTCTTGATTCCCGCGCCATGCTCCGCTTCAATGATCTGGCAGAGTTTGCCGAAACCATCCTCGACGTTTTCAAGCTGAAACCGTAGTGGCGGTTCGTTCCCCCGATATATGTCAGTAACACGACAAAGGAGGCGATTAAATTAATTAGAATCTGCTCCATTCGAAAAGTTGCTTCTTAAACCCAAGTCGGAGGTTGCAAAAGATTAAATTTTAATCTTTTGCATTGGCTTGAAGCTTCAAAGTTCATTTGCTTGACAATGTGTGTTTCACGACGTAACTTAGTCAATGGTTACGCGGAAGTCCATACATACGCGAAGCGATTTTGGCAGGTGCTTGCATCTGCCATTTTCTCGCCGGGCGGATCGGCATCACATGGAGCAATTGTTTTGAATAGGGGGGACGATGGTCAGGCAGTATCTTAAATTGGCGTTTTTTGCGGTGGGCAACCTTGATCCTCGCCGTCTTTGTCATCTCTTTGTTTTTTCCCTGGAGTCCGATTTGGTGCAAACATATCGATGTGGATATTGCGACCGGCAGACTGCGTTACAGTCGCTACTTCATGTTCTGCAAAGTGTTTGAGAAAATTGAGGACACGCCGATGACCAAGGCGCTTCCCCCGGACGTAATTGCCGGAAGCAATCCAGAATGGCGGAGGGCGTTTACCTTTTCACCAGGGCTCCGTCACTCTCCGCACTACATGTTTCACGGCGCAATTCGCCAGATCAATACTCTTGAGAGGGCATGGAAAAAAGCCGAAGAATATGGATTCTCAAAAGAAATGCAACAGAAGACAGCTTTGGATCTTCTTTCCATCTGACAACAGACCGGACATTACAGTGGTGGATACAATGCCCACCAGTACCTCTTTAATCTTAATGATCTGGTGGACAAGGCAAAAAAGCAACGCGTCCCTTTTTCGCTGCCGACGCTCAACATGCCTTGGATGGAGACCAACGGCACCGATGTTGTCCGAACAATATACTTCCCCAATGGGCAACCGATGGACAGAATCCACGGCTACATGGATGATTTCGGGGATTTCATCAAACACGGTTCATGGGAAACGTGGACTAAAAGCGGAACCAGGGAGTTGTACGGTCATTTTGAGAATGATGTTCTCGACGGCGCGAGGTTCGAGTGGAATCATGCCGGAAAGCTATCGTCCATCAGTGTTTACAACCATGGCGATTTGATCGAGTACCACAGGGAAAACCTTGAATCTCATCCGGAATTCAAGACCGCGCAACGATTGGCTTCATCCAAAACGCCGTGACAACCGCCCCATGCCGTCATCCTCTGTATGCTTTCCTCGCACTTTTAGGGGTCTGTCCCCTATTTTATGCTCGCATCCGTCGTCTGCATGTGCTATTCTGTCCTCAAACGCCTAAAAACCGTCAAATTCAAACAAAAGAGGTACACCATGAGATTGCCACGAGTCCTCGCGAAAGGTGAGGGGTTCTACCATGTCATCAGCCGGATTTCCGGCCAGCGATTTCTGCTCGATGCCGAGGAGAAGCCCCGCCTGGAGTGGCTGATGAACGCCGTCGCCGGCTTTTCCGGAGTCGATATCCTCGCTTACGCCTTGATGGACAACCATTTCCACATCCTCGTGAAAGTCCCCTTGCCCAAGGAAGTGGACGACGACGAGCTCGTCCGGCGCATGTGCCTGCTTTACGGCAAGACCAAGACGGATCGCATCTTGACTGAATGGGAGTTGTGGGAGAACAAAGGCATGGAGTACAGGGTCTTGGATGCCAAGGCGGCGCTTCGTCTGCGTATGTACGACCTCTCCCAATTCTGCAAGACGCTCAAAGAGACGTTCTCGATGATGTACAACGATCGGCACAAGCATACCGGCACGATCTGGGGCTCGCGTTTCAAGAGCATCCTTCTTTCGCCCGACTACAGCACTCTTATGACCGTTGCCGCCTACATCAATCTCAACCCCGTCCGAGCCGATGTCGTCGGCGACCCCGGCTCGTATCAGTGGTCTGGCTACGGTGCTGCAAAGCAAGGGAAAGGTCTTGCCCGCAAGGCGATGTGCAATCTCGTCGGCACGGCGCTCGGACGCAAGGATGCCGTGTCATACGAGATCGCGCTTGCCGCCTGTGATGCCGCGATGGAGGGGTATGTCGATGCGCCTGCATCTGGTGGAGCCATCGCCGCGTCCGCTGCCAAATACGACCCCGACAACGAGTCGGAATTCGATGCCGCCAAGGTCGATGCGGCACTCAAGGAAGGCAAGGCGGTGTCGCTTTTCGAGGCGATACGCTGCAAAGTGCGTTACTTCAGCCATGGCGTCGCAGTTGGTCCTGCCATATTTGTGATTGAGGTCGTCAAGCGCCTTGCGGCGGGGAAGGACACCAAGCGAAAATGTGCCGGATGCGATGAATTGGAGATCTACACGGCTCGACCTTTGCGCGGTGGCGGCGAGTTAAGCGTACCGAAAAGTCGTATTGCCTAGTTCAATTGTCGTTTCACCTGGCCGGAAGACCGTAAAACTCCATAACGAATTGTAAAAGATAGAGACTGCAGATGTGGCCTTCATCCCCAACTGTTTGTAAAATCTTGGGGACAGCCCCCTAAAAATTCTAAAAATCCCAGGCGAGTATGGGCAAGGACCGCTTATAGCTCAGGCGGGCGTGGAAACGAGGACGATGCCGACGATGCCGACGACAACTCCCAGCGCCTGAATGGGATTGATGCGCTCCTTGAGGACGAAGATCCCGTAGGGAAAGAAGCCGATCACGCAGGAACAGACCATGATCGGGTATCCCATCGGACCCCGGCCGAGCGATTCAAGAATGTCGAGGCCCGGATACATGAGAAACACGTTTGAGGTGAAGCTCACGCTCATGACGGCCGCCGCGAAAATGGCGGTCGTCCGGAGGTCTCTCCAAGTTGGCCTCCGCAACCTTGTCCCTTCGATGTGTTGCCACGCAAGGCCGAGGGAGCAACCGACAAGGGCGCCGAATATGGACACGAGGTTCCGGAATGCGCTTGGAAATTCCTGTCCGCGAGGGAGATACGATGCCAAGTTTGCACCGCACTGATTGATGCCGCAGCAGAGCATGCCGAGCAGGGACGGGATGAGCCATGCCGCCACGGGCTCGCTACTGTCCGTTGCTCGTTGCTGAGCGCCCGTTACGTTCTGTGCGCTTCGTGCCTTGCCGCGCGCGGCGTAGAGGAAGATGCTTGTGACGATGAGAATGATGCCCGTTATGCGGCAGGCGTTCATTGGCACGCCAAAAATGAGCCACCCCATGAGAAACGGATAGATAAACCCCGACTGAATCGTTGCCCACACGATGGCGTTCGGGCCGCGCTTCATCGCCGTTCCCATCAGCCGGATCATGAGGTAATTGAAAAAGCCGTTCGAAAAAGAGCCGATAAGCGTCCAGCACCAGGTTGATGTCGAGATGCCTGCTGGTGGAATCAACTTGCTCGGGTCATAGACCGCCAGAGCAACACTCATGATGATCCCGCAGAACGCATACAGAATCTGGTAGTAGAGGAGGTTTAGGCCCCTTCGACCGATAAGCCCAACCGCCGCGCCGACGACGATCCAACTGAGTCCGGTTGAAATCAAAAATAGCAAAGCGGTAAACATGGTTCTTATCTCTTGTATACGAGCCCGCAGAGGAAAATGACGAGCATCAGATCTTTATACCAGGTCTCTGAATTGAATTAGAGGGCGGGAACGGAAAGGCGCTGGTGGAGGTCCGCCGCTTCCCGAGCCAGGAGAGATGCTTGTGTCACGCGCAGCAGATCGATGCCGGTCATGATGTTCGCGGGATCGCCGTTGACAGCGCGGAGGAAGTCTTCGAACATCCCGAACGGCGGCGCGTCGCAAAACGTCTCGGATTCTGATGCAGTGAACCAGTGGCATATGCCGTCGCGCACTTCAATCGACCCGCCTGTTCCCATCACGCGGATTCGATCGTCGCCATGTCCAATGGAGGGATTTTCCGGACGCAGATAATCGATCGAGGCGGAGGCCGACACGCCGCCTTCGAATTCAAAGAGGCAGGCGGCGCTCATCTCAAGGTCTCCGTGGTCCTTGTTGAAGTCGGAGGAGTGTGCAGCGCAGACGGCCTTGAAGGGAGTCCTGCCCGCAAAATGGTACAGCCAGGAGATGGCATGGATGCCCACCCAGGGGATCAACCCCGAGGAGGTTCGGCGCCGCATGAAAAACGCTTCGCGTTTTCCGAGCTTGTAGGATTTCTGCGCGTTCATCAGCCGCACCGTGCCGATTTCGGACAGATGGCGCGTGGCGGACCACATGCCGACGTCGTAATGCGGGCCGCACATCTGCGCGATCTTGACGTCCGGATGGCGCCGATGGGCCTTGGCGAGCTCCGCGAGACCTTCCAGTGTCGTGGCAATGGGCTTTTCGCAAAACACATGAATGCCGCGGTCCATGGCTTCGACCGTCATGGCGGCATGGTCTTCAAAGGGGCCGCAGACGACAAGCACGTCGGGCTTCGCCACATCGAGCATGGCGCGGTAGTCGCCCTCAAACTGTGCGGGCGTCTGGCCCAGAACCCGTGTGCAGGATTCCGCGACATCCTGGACCGACATTTCGGATCCTGCGCCGCAGACGCCTGCAATCTCGCATTCGCCTAACTTTTTGATGTCGTTGAGCACCACATTCAGATGGCCTCGGTTCCCGACTATGCTGATTTTCTTCATTGTTGATTCCATGTCGTTTTCTTGCTCCGTAAAAGACGCGCATCCGGCGATGTCACGTGGGACTGCATAAGATGATCCTCTTCAGAGTGGAAGGCCTGAAGCTCGGCTTGGTTTCACCGTTCTGCGCGTTGATGCCCGCAGGGAAGACGCGGCTCGATTCGTCGCGCAGAAGCGCTTCGGCTTCCTTCGCGATGCGGGGCTCGGACGGCTCGGCAGACGTGGGCATGGGCGAGGCGAGTTCGCGGATGCATCGTGCGTAGAGGTCGATCGAGGCATGCTTGCCGGTGGTGTCGTAGAGATTGCGCTCGAAGGCCCAAACGAGGCCGCGGACGCGGCGGTTGAAGATGCCGTTGGGAAAATCGCGCCCGGGATCGTGGTCGCGATACCTCTTGGCCATGCTGGTTCGCGAAGCGGCTGTGCGGAATCTCGAACACCCACGCTTTGGGGTACTGCAAGGTGAAGTCGAGGCAGACGAGCGCGCCGGCTTCACGGAAGCGGCGGATTTTGTCGCGAACCTTCTCCACGTAGGCGGCGTCAACCGCGCCAGGTCTCGGCTCGAAGCGCATCCAATTCACGCCGACGACCTCGACGCGGATGCCCATCGCGACCTGTTCGGCGGTGTGCGCGGGATCGTCCCGCAACGTGCCGAAATAGCGCGTCGCCGAGGTGGGTTGCGCCGTGTCGGAGTATTCCGCTTCGGCGCACCACCCGCCGAACAACGCCAGCCCAGCCAGGATCGATGCGCCAAGTGGAAATTTCAAGCGGTTGTTGTCGGGTGATGTGAAAATGGGCACGGTCTTCGTTCTTCCTCTGTTTGTGCCTGAATGGCTGAAGTTTAAGCCGAAACCTTGGTGCAGCGCAAGCAATATGTCGACATGTCGAAACAAGATGTTTTTGGGGTCTGTCCTCTATTTGAGTCGCTTTAATCTTGAAGAAATTCTTCGAGATCATTGAAATCGTCTCCCGCCCTGAAACCGCCTCAATCGGCGAACACCCGCGCCATCGACGCCAAACCGTCCACTTTGTCCACCAAACCCCAAGCCCCCCTTGGCGTCCTTGGCGAGCCTGGCGTGATGGAGGTTTCACGCAAAGGCTGCGAAGACCGCAAGGGCTGAGGCGGCTGCACCGAGTGGGGATTTGTCCACGGAAGTCACAGAAGGACACAGGCCGCTTTGCGGCATCATTTTTTGGGGTCTGTCCCCTAAAAAGTCACAAGATGGCGACCGGTCGCGCCGGGACGGGGTCCTCCAGCGTCGGCACGCTGCCACACCACCATAATCTCGAATGTTTTTTCAAGATTATTGCTTTTCCAGTCGTTCCGGCATGGCAAGCGACGGGGGCGGCGAGGTCAAAAAGGTCAACCTCGTCCCGTGTCCTGCTGCAATGCACGCGGCGGGGACGCCGCGTCCACTTTTGCCGCCTTCGCTGGGAGCAGGGGAGTGGACAGGGTGGACTTTGCGGACGTGGTGGACAGGGTTGCGGCGGATTGCCGCATGCGTTTCCGTGCTCGTTCTCGTAGCCGTTACCGTACACGATCCGTTCGTCTTTCGTAAACGAGTACGTGAACTGTCCGCATCGTGAGCGGAGCCTCCACGGTCAAGGTCAACGCGCCCGGATCGCTGAAAGGCGTCAACGTCCGCTTCGACGACGTGGACCGCTCCTCCGGCAAGCTCGAGCTGCCTGCGGGTCAGACCGAGACGTGTCGCATGCTCTTCATCGGCGACGGCGAGGAGTCGATGCCCCGCGGCACGTACGGCGCGACCGACACCGGCGCCGACAACATCGACGATGCGCACTTCACCGGCACCGGCGTCCTGCAAGTCACTCGCGACAATTCTATTTCGCCATTGATGTTCATGCTGTACTACTAACCCGGCCATAATTCATGCTGCAAATCAGGGGCACGGGTTTTCCAACCCGTGGACGAACACGGACAGGAATGTCCGTGCCCCTTTCCCAACGCCAAATTCCAGATCCCATGCCTCAATCTCCGTGCGCAACGCTATTTGTGGCCGGGTTAGTAGCCTTTAGCGGCTAGCCGCTAGCCTAACGCGAACGGGTACGTGTATGAAGGGGGCGAGTTGGGAGGGACGAGCAGACGCTCGTCCGTTCGTGCGGGCAAGCAGACGCTTGCCCCGGCGCATCGCACCAAGGTGCGAGCGAGTGGACGCAGGCGGCGAAACGCGGCGGGGACGCCGCGTCCACGGGATGGCGAACAGCCGCCAAGACGGCGAACTCCAGCGCAACGGCTTTTCGTTCGCTCATTGTGGGCCGTGTCCCGCCGAGACGGCGGTCTCCAGCGGTTGTTTGTCTCGCGCTATTCTTTTCGGAATGAAATCATCTTGTATGATGGCTTTGTAAAATGCCTCTTCCCATTTCGCGCGGGCTTCGCCTTCAAAATAGAAGAAGCCGTCTTCTCCAAGAATTTTGAAGAAAGCGCCGTAGTAACTGAGAGCAAGCTGCTTCTCGGTTCCGTCCTTGAGTCTTGCAACCGCAAGACGGCTTCCTTTCCACAGCACCCACTCGTCTTTGAACTTGGCTTCGGGGGCGAGATCCCGAAACAGCTCTGGAGCAAGAGATGCTCGAAATGCGTTGTCCAAATCCTGTTTTGAGTATTTCGGGCCAGCTAGACCCTCAAGATCGTAGACCGTGATCGAGGTGGTTTGATCCGCTACGGCGTTCAAGTCGGAAGGCTGTCTCTTGCATCCGACCAGGAGTCCAAGACAGGTCGTCAAGATCACGACTGCGTTCATCTTTCGTTTCATTTCACATCCCCTTCAACTCATCGCATGAACGGAATGAAGAGGATGTCGAGCTTCTTCCGGCCTTCGGGGTCTTTTTCGTAGCGGAAGAGGCGCCAGAGGAACGAGGCCTTGCGGTAGCCGTTTTGGCGGCTGTCCCAGGTGATGGCGGGGAACATGTCCATCGAGACGTCGCCGTTGAGCCGTTCGTAGTGCCAGAGGCGCCAGAGCACGCGGCGGCGCACGTAGTCGTGCTGCTCCGCCGGCTTGCTTTCGTGGCGGCAGTCGTAGAGGAAAAGCAGCAGGTCGCTCTCTTCGAGCGAACCGTCGTCGGTCTTGCGGCCGTCGGTGAAGACGACCTGGCGCCGCCGCTCGTTCGACCAGAGCGGGAAGACGCCGTCTTCCGCCGTCTCCAGCATGTGCACCGTGTTCGTGGATTTGTTTGTGATGTATTCGACCTGGTGCCTGGCGCCGCCGAACCAGAAGAACAAGTCCAAGTGCCAGCCGACGCGCACCGGGAGCGATGCGGCGTCGACTTCGGCGAGCGCTTCGGCATCGAGGCGCTCCAAGGCGGCGGCGAGGTCGCTGTCGCGCCGCCAACGGTTGAAGTCGTAGAGCGGGAGGAAGCCCGTCTTGCTCCAGGAGTCGTTCTTCGCGCGTTTGTGGCTCCAGAGGAGCAGGACGCGCGTGGAGCTGTGCCCGACGTCTTCGCGATGGAAGACGAAGGGCTGCGCCCACCAGCCATGGCTCCCGTTGTACCCGCCGTCCCACGAGCCGACGAGGGGCGTGAACCAGTAGCGGTAGCATGCGGTTTTTCCCTTCCAACGACCGACGGGCAGGGTGAGGAAGGTGTCGTTGCCGCGGTCGTAGGCGAAGAGCGGGAAGAGGTGCCCGCGTCCATGGCCTTCGGGCATGCCGATGGAATGGCCGGCGAGGCCGGCGAGGATGGTGCGGGAGCCGCGGCCGGTGGCGGTGTCCACACGCTGCCACGAGAGCAGGGGCCAGACGCCCCGGGTGCGGATGCCGTCGTCGTCGGTTTCGTCGCCGTAGAGCAGCGAGAAGAAGGAGTCGGGTTCGTAGGAGAAAAGCGGGAAGACGTAGCCCTTGGAGTCGCCGTCGGCGGCGCGCGTGAAGCGGGCGAGGCGGAAGAGGACGTCCAGGGAGCGCGAGCCGTCGCTTTTCTCCTGCCACCAGGTGAGCAGGGGCGGGATGCCGCGCGTGGCGCTGCCGTCGTCGCTCCACGACGAGAAGTAGAGCGGGGAGATGGCGAGGCCGTCGGCTTCGTCATGGTAGAAGAGGGGCAGCAGCCAGGTGCGGTCGCGGCCTTCGACGCCCCGGCGGCAGTGGAAGAGGCCGCCGAGGGCAAAGGTGTCGGAGCGCCCCGTGGCGGCGTCCTGGCTCCGCCACGAGAGCAGGGGCGGGATGGCGCGCCAGAGCGCGGCGCCCCGGGCGTCGCGCTGGTGCGCCCAGAGGGGCGTCATGAAGAGGCCGTCGGCCTCGTCGCGCAGGTAGAGCGGGAGGAGCCAGTCGCGGTCCCGGCCTTCGACGCCGCGGCGGCGGTGGGCGAGGCCGCCGAGGGCGTAGAGCGAGGACGCGCCCGTGGCGGCGTCGCGACGCTGCCACGAGAGCAGGGGCGGGATGCCGCGCGTGGCGCTGCCGTCGCCGCTGCCGGACGAGAAGTAGAGCGGGGAGATGGCGAGGTCGTCGGCTTCGTCGCGGTAGTAGAGCGGGAGGAGCCAGTCGCGGTCGTGGCCTTCGGCGCCGCGTCGGCGGTGGACGAGGCCGCCGAGGGCGAAGGTGTCGGTGCGCCCCGTGGCGGCGTCGCGACTCTGCCACGAGAGCAGCGGCGGGACGATGTCGTGCGTGCGGGTTTTGGAGCGGGCGTTTGCGTAGAGCGGCGTGACGACGTGGTTTTCGCCGTAGGCGTAGAAGGGGAGGAGGTGGCCGCTGCGGGTGCCGTCGGCCTTGCGGACGTCGCGCCCGAGGCCGAGCAGGCAGGTGTCGGAGCGGGAGCCGTCCGCGTCGTTGTGGCGCCAGGAGAGCAGCGGCGGGACGATGCGGAGCCGGCTGGTGGCGTCTTCGAGGTCGCACCAGGCCAGGGAGAGGAAGCCGGAGGAGGTGTTGTCGCGGCCCGTGGCGTAGAAGGGCAGGAACCAGTGGGCGCGGGAATGGTTTTGCGCCTCGGCCTCCCAGCCGACGAGGCCGAGGAGGAGCTCTTTGCTGTATTCCATGCCGTCGAGGGATTCCTCCGAAGACCAGAGCGGGAGGATGCGCAGGCGCGATCCGTTCCGGCTTGTGGATCGGTGGAAGACGGGCCAGAGGATGTCGAGGCTGCGGCCGCCTTCGTCGCGATCGTAGATCCAGAGCGGGAAGAGCGCGTCGGTGCCGTAGGAGGAGGTGAAGGGGCCGTAGTGCCAGTAGAGCGGGAAGCCGACGAAATGGCCGTCGCCCCAGAAGAAGGGGAAGACGTGGTGGCTGTCGTCGTGGGTGTCGAACTGGACGAACGGCCAGAGGACGTTGTATTCGGAGTAGGGTTTGTCCGGCGCGCGTCGGTACATGGAGAAGAGCGGGCGGATGGCGAGATGCTCGTCGGAGTATTCGCCGAAGGGCCACAGGACGGAGAGGGCGGGGTCGCGGTAGTAGAGCAGGGGCCAGAGGTTGACGCGATCCTCGGCGGCGCCGACCCGGGTGGCGTATTCGCCGGTGAAGAAGGGGGTGCCCTTCATGGCGGTGGTTTTGCAGCCGCCCAGCAAAGCGGCGACCAGGCAAAGGAGAGGCAAGGCACGGGAGGTTTTCATGGCAGTGTCTTTCATGATGAACCGTTTTCTTATGGCGCAAGGATAGCAGGTCTAGGGGATTCTGCCAAGAGGGGGTTTTACGCCACTGCTCGGAAACCCGTCAGGGCTTGATGCGGTTTCCAAAGAAATGCAGCCCCGTGACCGAGTCCTTGTCGAAGAAGATGCCGGGCTTGCATGTGGGGCCTGGTGCAATCCAGGTGTTGTCCGTGATGACAATGTTGGAGGAATGGATGGCGCCGATGCCGCCCCGGTAGTCCGTCTTCACCGAGGGCTCGCCATGCATGTCGAAGGTGTTGCCTCTGATCGTCACGCGTCCTGCAGACGCCATGAAGACCGGCGCGCCGGTCGTGCCTCTGAACGTGTTGCCCTCGATCAGAATGTCGCTCAAAATCGGATAGCTCGCCTTGGCCATGGAGGGGTCGGTCACCAAGTAGGTGCTGATGTAGATGTCCGGGCGGTTCTCGAACGTGTACCGCCCCATCCGGTTCGCCGATGTGAATTGGTTGCCGCGGATCACGATGTTCGAGGCGCCGTTGCCTTCCGACCACACCTTCATGGTGTATCCCGTTTCGATTTTGATCGCGCCCGCGCGCCCTTGGATGAATTTGTTGTTTTCGATGGTCACGTTGTTGGCCATCAGCAATATTCCGCGCGGGAAAAGATGAAAGGTGCAGTCTCGCACGATGACGTTCGAGGTTCCGTAACGTCGGTTGAACAACACGAATCCGCTGCCGACCTGCTCCGGCAATTTCTCTTCGAACGCGATCTCGTACATTCCCCGCCCGCGGTCGACCGGTTTGATGGATTGCATCTTGGCCTGGAAGCCCGTCGGGGAGAAGTCGTCGTGTCTCAGCTCCAGCAGGTCCCCCGCCTGAAAATAATTGCCGGGCAGATAGCGGATGTTCAGGGTCTTCAGATGGTGGTCGTCGACGCGCACGGCGAAGACGTTGCTGTCGTGGATGTTGAGCGTGTCGTCGCCGCCGCCGCCCAGCACCGTGTTTTCCAGCTTGAAATGCCCCCGGGACGACGTCACGTGCATGCAGTCCGCCGTGCTGGCCGTGGGGCGCTTCGATCCTTTCGGCGGGGCGACGCTCGAATTGACCACCTGCCAGTACTCCTGGACGCCGCTCACCAGCATCCCCATGCCCGGGCACGAAAGCACGTGCACGTTGTCGAAGGTCAGATGCTTGTTGTTGATCATGTTGATGGCGTTCATGTCATACGTGTAGTGCCGCATCAACAGCGTGTCGCCGACCTTGGCCTGCGAGATTTTGGAGGGCGCCGCGGGAACGCGCAGAAGGTTGGGCTCGAGCCATGACGTCTTGGGGATGTCGCCTTGCCCTTTGTAGAATTCGAATTGCACGTTCCAGCCGTCGATGTCCGTGGGGAACCGGGTCTTCGGATCGATTTTCTGGATGTGCGCGACGCGGACGTTCTCCTTGGGAAATTTCACGTAGTCGACAAACCGGAGATCCATCGCATCGCCTGCTTCCGACTTCGCCTCCACGCGAACGATGCTGGCAAGAGGATCCTTCTCCCAGTCCCAGTCGATCGAGAAGTTGCGGAACGCGATGTTCCGGCAGTGTTCGATCCTGAAAAGCTTGTCCTTGTTCTTGAGAAAGACGAATTTGGAGCCTTGTCCATCCAGCTCGAAATTCCAGACGCTGGGGAAGACGACGGCCGTGTCGTTCGTGAAGCGGTACTCGCCGGGATCGAGCACGAGCCGCGCGGGCACCTGCTTGCGGATGGCGTTGATGGCCTCTTGAAAGGCCCGGGTGTTGTCTGGGTTTTCCGGGAGGATGCCGAAGTCCTTTCCATTGAAAGTCTTTGCCTTGTCAAGCTTGGGCGGCTCCACCGCAAACTCCGCCGAGCCCGTGGGCAGCGCGGGGGGCAGGGAGGCTTTCGGCGTGTTTTCCGATGCCGGCAGGAAGGCCCGCACCATTTCCTTGATCTGAAGGTCGCTGATCCGGGCTCTGACCTTTCTGGCGGCATGGAGCTGGAAGGCGTAGCGGGGCCCGACCTGGGGAATGCTGACATGGAAGTGGATCTTCCCGTTCTTCGGCGTCGCATAGACTTCCATGAACGCCGCGTCCTGCATGTGGTTTCGGGCGCCGAGCGGACGCATCAGCAGCAAAATGTAGGAATCCTGGCCTTGTTCCTCGAACTGGCAGGCAAACGAGATGTCGTACTGCTTGTCCGGAGCGAACAACGTGTCCACCGTCATGAAGCAGGGATTCCAGATCGCGTTGCTGGCCGTGGTGTCGACAAGAACCGCCCCCGGCTCCCCCTCGTTTTCCCCGGGCACGAGTTTTGCATTGTGGGCCACGAGGGTGTATTGCCTTTCGGCAGGCGGCGTGGCCGCGTCAAACGTGATGGCAACGGGCGAGGCTTGAACGACGCCGGCGGCAAGCAACATGAAGAGGGCGCATGTTGCGCCTTTGATTGGACATTTCATTTTTTGAGGATTCTCCTGTATCTTCCTGATTCCGCGCGTCGGCGTTTTCCGTGGACGAATTCACTGTATTGCGATGAGCGTGCCGGTGGTGAAGCGCAGCTTGGCTTCGTTCGCGGTGTAGACGATGGAGCAAAACGGCGGAAGAGGCGACGAGGCGGAAAACGTGCCCGTGAGCGCTGTGTCGGCATGGGCGATGACGACGGTTCCGGCAAATCCTTCGGGCGACGTCACGTCCAGCACCACGTCGTCCAGCGAGATGGCGTCCGAGGCGGTCAGTTTGCTGGCCGTTCCGTTCGAGCCGACATTCACCGCGAAGCGGCTGCCCGGCTGGAACGTGGCGGCGCCATCGACAGCCAGCGTCCCGGCGCCGTTCGTGCCGGGCGCGCAGGTCGCGTTGTCCGCCAGGACCACGTTGCCGACGATCGTCCCCGTCCCCGAGAGCGTCGCGCCGTCGTTGACGGACGTCGGAGCCGTGATCGTTCCCGCAACCTCCAACGTTCCGTATGCGACCGTCACGCCGCCTGCGGTGCCGAGGTCGTTGGCGATCTTGACGCAGCCGAGACAGTCCTCTCGCCCGATGGTGAAAACCTTGTCGCGAGTTGTCCACGTGCCGGTCTGGAACACGACCGTCCCTCCCGTGGCGCATTGGAGGAAGACGTCGCGGTTCAGGGACAGATTGCCTGTGACGTACGAAACCCCCGCCGTGTTGGCGCCTCCGATGCCGACGGTCTGCGCCATGCCAGTCGTGAGCGCCTGGATCGTGATCGGCCTCGCCATCGTGAAGCCGTTGGTCCCGTCGCCGACAAGCAGCGTTGCGTCTCCAACGGCGAAGCGGGTCGGATTCCCGACAAAGACGGCCGCGCTGCTGTCGCCGAACGGGCCGGGGCCGGAGGCGGGGACGTTTGCCCCGGCGATCAACGTGCCCTGGCTGACCGTCGTGTTCTTCGTGTAGGTGTTGTTCGTCCCGGTGACGTACCATGTGCCGGGGTTCAGCTTCGTCAGGCTTGCCGTCGCGGCGCCCTCGCGAATGGTGCCGCTGACACGGTTGTACCCCGTGCTGAGCCCCTTGAGCTGGACGTCCGTGTTTCCAGCGGAACCGTTCGAAATGTCGCTGGCGAGAACCAGCGCCACGGTCGGTTCCAGGCTGTTGTTGATGAACTGATAGGAGCCGTGCAAAACGAGCGGGCAGATGATGGTCGTGGTTGTGTCGGGCGTTGTGAGTCCGCCGCCGACCTGGAAATGCCCCGCACCGTCGGTCCGCCCCATGTGCAACGCATGGCCGTCAACGGCGCCGAGAATGTAATTGCCGGCGTTGCCAGGGGCAACTTGATCAAACTCGACGTAGCCGACGCTGCGGTTTGCATCGGGCAAGACCGTCAATTGACATGAGGCGCCCCTGAACCTCGCGGTGTCGGTGCTCAGATTCGTGACGCTTCCGGGCGCGACTGCCCCGCTCCAGTTCGTCCCGACCGACCAGTCGCTGCTCGATGTGGAGATCCAGGTCGCGCTAAGGGCCCTTGCGTCCGAAGCGGCGAAGGCCAGGACGCCGGCCATCGCCAGCACGTGCAGGATGGCGAAGCGGGGTGCGCTGCGGCGACGGGGTGTCGGCGCGGTTGAAACAGACGGCGATGCCGTGGCTCTTTTCCGATGAAACGTGCTCATGAATGTCTCCTGATTCTCGATGAAAATGGATGTTGCGTCTTCATCTATGTTCCTCTTTCTTTTCGTTCAGATCAATGCAAAAAAAGGCAATGTCCAAGAATGAAGGCGACTATAGCAAAGGGGGGTCGCCGTGTCAATGGGACAATCGCCCCACTTGGCAATGAATCTTGCGCTGTCCGGCTCGGTGTGCCATAATGGGCGCGAACAAGCACCGCCGCAGGGCGGAAACCTCTTTTTGAAAACCGATGTCCAACGAAACGCCCATTCGCATCCTCGTCCTCGCCGGTGAAACCAGCGGCGACATGTACGGCGCCGCCATTCTGCGCGAGCTGCGCGCCATCGCGCCGCGTCCGCTGGAATGCTACGGCCTCGGCGGCGACCAGATGAAGGCCGAGGGGGTCGAGCTCTTCGCGCACGCGTCCGTCACGGGGGTGATGGGCTTCTGGGAAGTGCTCAAGCGCTACCGCTATTTTTCGCGGTTGCTGAAGACGATCACCGGCTTGCTCGACACGCGGCGTCCGGACATCGTGCTCACGATCGACTACCCGGGCTTCAACATGCGCATCGCCGAGCAGGCGCATCGGCGGGGCATCCGCACCGTGCATTACGTCTGCCCGCAGGTCTGGGTCTGGCACCGGGAGCGCATCCCGAAAATCGCCAGGATTTTCGACCGCCTGATCGCCTTGTTTCCGTTCGAGCCGACGCTTTTCGACGGCACGGGGCTGAACATCACGTTTGAAGGCCATCCCCTGGCCGACCAGGTGGCGGCGACGCTGGCCGAGCCGCCGCCGGACTTGCCGTGGGGCGAAGGGCGGCGCATCGCGCTCTTCCCGGGGAGCCGTCCCGCCGAGGTCGCCCGGCTGCTGCCGGTCGAGATCGAGGCGGCCTGCCGCCTTGAAGCGGCGGCGGGGCCGTGCTCGTTCATCATCCCGGCGCCGACGCCCTCGACGCGCCGGGCGGTCGAGGCGATCCTGGCGAAGCTCCCGAGGAAGCCGGCGACGCTGGCCGTTTCGGACGGCCAGTCGCGCCACATCTTGCGACAGGCCGAGGCGGCGGTGATCAAGTCGGGCACCTCGACGCTCGAGGCGTCGCTGCTGCTTTGCCCGTGCGTCATCGTGTACAAGGTCAGCCCGCTGACCTTTGCGATCGGGCGCCGCCTGGTGAAGGGCGTCAGCCATGTGGGACTGGTGAACATCCTCGCCAAGCGCACTGTCTGCCGCGAGCTCATCCAGGACGACATGACGCCCGAGACGGTCGCCGCCGAGATGACCCGCATCCTCTCCGACGACGACTACCGCAACACCATGCTTGAAGGCATGCGCGAAGTCAACGCGCAAGTCGGCCCCCCCGGCGCCACCGCCCGCGCCGCCAAGCAGATTTTGCTGGAAATACCAGGCCAAGGAAGAAGGAAGCCGCCGTGTTAAGCCTTCGGGGGGGTAGTGACAAATGAAAACCAAAATCGTTCGTCATATTCTGGTCGGCGCCGCTGTTTTTGGGTTTTTTTACAGAGGCTATGACTATTGCGCCAACAAGGGGAAAGAGCCTTGGGGGCATAAGGCGGATGACGTTGCCGGTGTTTGGAAGGCAGATGGCATGAACTATGGAAGGTTCTACAAAAGCGATGTTGTTTCCGTGGAAACCATAAGAACGCTACGGCTTGAGCTGTGCACAAACGGAACATTCCAAGCCGAGAACTGGCCCTTTGAGGCCTGGGATACAGGGCAAGTTGTGGTTGTTCCTGAGGTTGCAGGAACTTGGGTTTACAACTATTCGGAAAAAGATCGATTCGGGGTGTTGAAGCTTTCAGCCAGCAAAAAACAGCCGCTTGGGCACATAGGAGATTCGCTTTATTGGATGCCGGAAATGGCAGGGAAGTCGCTCAGGCTGTCTCGTCGGTTCGCTCGCCTCTATTTGGAAAAGGTCGATTCACCAAATTCGGAGAAAGTCGAAAACCAGTAGTAGGGTGCCAATAGGGGACAGATCTCTTTTTTTGGTGTTTTTTGGGGTCTGTCCCTTATTTTCCTTATTTTCATCCCGTGGAACCCGTACACGTACCCAGCGAAGCGGTTCACGTTCACGTCCGCGAAAAATGCGGATGGAATCGTGGACGCGAACGGGCACGGGTACGTGTACGAAGGGGGCGAGTCGGGAGGTGTTTTTTGGGGTCTGTCCCTTATTTTCATCCCATGGAACCCGTACACGTACCCAGCGAAGCGGTTCACGTTCACGTCCGCGAAAAATGCGGATGGAATCGTGGACGCGAACGGGCACGGGTACGTGTACGTGTACGAAGGGGGCGAGATGGAAAGGGACGAGCGTTGCTCGTCCGTTCGTGCAGGCGAGCAGACGCTCGCCCCTCCCGACGCACCGCGCTGGAGCGCGGACGAGCAGACGCAGGCAAATGGACGCGGGAAACGGGGCGAGTGCGGAGCTTCGCGTTCCCGGGGCGGAGGCGCCCTTCGGCAAGCGAAGGGCGAATGGCGGCTCGCCGGGACGGCGTCGCCCCACCTCGCTTCGCGCTGCACTTCCGCCCCGCCACCCAAGCCCATTCGCCTGCGGAGACCGCGGTCCCGAGGCGGAGGCGCCCTTCGGCAAGCGAAGGGCGAATGGCGGCTCGCCGGGACGGCGTCGCCCCACCTTGCTTCGCGCTGCACTTCCGCCCCGCCACCCAAGCCCATTCGCCCGCGGAGACCGCGGTCCCGGGGCGGAGGCGCCCTTCGGCAAGCGAAGGGCGAATGGCGGCTCGCCGGGACGGCGTCGCCCCACCTCTGTCACTTCCGCCCCGCCACCCAAGCCCATTCGCCCCACCTTGCTTCGCGCTGCACTTCCGCCCCGCCACCCAAGCCCATTCGCCCGCGGAGACCGCGGTCCCGGGGCTGGGCGAATCCCCGCACCGCGCCAAGGGCGCGGAAAAACGCGGCGGGGACGCCGCGTCTACAGCGCTGCGTGAAGTCAGTGATCGGTCTGATCGGCCTGATCCGACGGATCTTGAAAGCTCGACAAAGCTGATTCGAAATTTGAAATTTGAAATTCGAAATTTGGCTCTTCGAAAACCCTGTTGTCAAACAGCCGCTGAAATCGACAAAGTTTTCGACAAAGATCGCGACAAAGCTGCCTTTCGGCACTAGCGACTAGCCACTAGCGACTAGCGACTGCCGCGAAGCGGCTCGACTTTGGACCTTGGACTTTGGACCTTGGACTTTGGACCTTGGACTTGCCAGCCCCTGCCGCTCGCGGCAGGGGCTCAGGCCACGACGTTGACGAGGCGGCCGGGGACGCAGATGACTTTGCGGACGGGGCGGCCGGCGATGGCGGCCTGGAGGTCGGGGTTCTCGAGGGCGAGGGCTTCCATCGTGGCGGGGTCGGCGTCGGCGGGCATGTTCATGCGGGCCTTGATCTTGCCGCAAAGCTGGAGCACGATCTCGACTTCGTCGAGCTTGAGGAACTTTTCGTCCCAGGTCGGCCAGGGGACGTAGGCGATGCCGCCGGCGTGGCCGAGGCGCTCCCAAAGCTCTTCGCCGAGGTGCGGCGCGAACGGGGAGAGCATGACGACATACGCCTCGGCGGCTTCGCGGGGGAGCGTCTTGCCTTCGCCGGCGAAGCCGTTGAGGAAGATCATGAGCTGACTGATGGCCGTGTTGAGGTTGAGGCTCTCGATGTCTTCGGTGACCTTCTTGATGGTGGCGTGGCAGAGTCGGGACTGCGCCGCCGTCATCGGGACGTCCTCGACGGGCTGGTCGACGACGAGCCGGTAGGAGCGGCGGAGGAAGCGGTGGACGCCTTCGACGCTCTGGGTGTTCCAGGGCTTGACGGCTTCGAGCGGGCCCATGAACATCTCGTAGAGGCGCATGCTGTCGGCGCCGTAGTCGCGGACGACGTCGTCGGGGTTGACGACGTTGCGGAGCGACTTGGACATCTTGGCGGCGAACTCGACGAGCTTTTCGCCCGTCTCCTTGTGGACGGGGCCGTCGGCGGTGACGTCCACCTTGTCGGTGGGGACGAGGGCGCCGCGGGCGTCCTTGTAGGAGAGGCCGAGGATCATGCCCTGGTTGACGAGCTTCTGGAAGGGCTCCGGGGTGGAGACGAGGCCGAGGTCGTAGAGGACTTTGTGCCAGAAGCGGGCGTAGAGGAGGTGGAGCACGGCGTGCTCGGCGCCGCCGACGTAGAGGTCGACGGGCATCCACGCCTTCTCCTTGGCGGGGTCGACGAAGGCCTGGTCGTTGTGCGGGTCGATGTAGCGGAGGTAGTACCAGCAGGAGCCGGCCCATTGCGGCATGGTGTTCGTCTCGCGCCAGCCTTGCCGGCCGGTCCTGGGGTCGGTGTAGCGGAGCCAGTGCTTCGCCTTGGCGAGGGGGGGCTCGCCGGTGCCGGTGGGCTTGTAGTCCTCGAGCTCGGGGAGCGTGAGCGGGAGTTCGTCGTCGTCGAGCAGCAGCGTGGAGCCGTCGTCCATGTGGACGACGGGGAAGGGTTCGCCCCAGTAGCGCTGGCGGCTGAAGAGCCAGTCGCGCAGCTTGTACTGCGTCTTGGGGCGGCCGAGGCCGCGGGCGGCGAGCCAGTCGGTGGCGGCTTGCTTGGACTGGGCCGTCTCCATGCCGTCGAGGACGAGGCCGTCGTCGTTGGCGGAGCGGATCATGCGGCCGGCGCCGGGCCAGCAGGCTTCGCCGGCGAGCACGGCGGCGGGGTCGACGCCTTCGGCGGCCGCTTCGGCGGCGTCGGGCTCGATGATGCATTTGACGGGCAGGCCGAACGTCTTGGCGAAGTCGAAGTCGCGCGTGTCGTGGGCGGGCACGGACATGATGGCGCCGGTGCCGTAGGTGGCGAGCACGTAGTCGGCGATCCAGACGGGGATTCGGGCGCCGTTGACGGGGTTGATGGCATGGCAGCCGGTGAAGACGCCGGTCTTCTCGGTGGCGAGCTCGGTGCGGTCCATGTCGCTCTTGAGCGCGGCCCGGCGCCGGTAGTCGGCGACGGCGTCGCGTTGTTCGGGCGTGGTGATGGTGTCGACGAGCGCGTGTTCGGGCGCGAGCACGAGGTAGGTGGCGCCGAAGAGCGTGTCGGGGCGCGTGGTGTAGACCGTGACGTCGCCGCCTTCGGGGCGGTCGAACGCGAAGACGACCTCGGCGCCGGTGGACTTGCCGATCCAGTTGCGCTGCATCTCCTTGATGCCCTCGGACCAGTCGAGGCCGTCGAGGTCGGCCAGGAGGCGTTCGGCGTACTCGGTGATGCGGAGCATCCACTGGCGCATGGGGCGGCGCTCGACGGGGTGGTCGCCGCGTTCGCTGCGCCCGTTGATCACCTCCTCGTTGGCGAGGACGGTGCCGAGGGCGGGGCACCAGTTCACGGGGACTTCGGCGACGTAGGCGAGGCCCTTCTTGTGGAGCTGCTTGAAGATCCACTGGGTCCACTTGTAGTAGCCGGGGTCGGTCGTGTTGATCTCGCGATCCCAGTCGTAGCTGAAGCCGAGCGACTGGATCTGGCGCTTGAACGTGGCGATGTTCTTCGCGGTGGTGACGGCGGGGTGCGTCCCGGTGTCGACGGCGTACTGCTCGGCGGGCAGGCCGAAGGCGTCCCATCCCATGGGGTGGAGGACGGCGTACCCGCGCTGGCGCTTGAAGCGGCAGTAGATGTCGGTGGCGGTGTAGCCTTCGGGGTGGCCGACGTGGAGCCCCGATCCGCTGGGGTAGGGGAACATGTCGAGCACGTAGCACTTCGGCTTGTCCCCGGGCAGGTCGGGCGTCTTGAACGTCTTTTCGCTCGCCCAGCGGGCTTGCCATTTCCTCTCGATTTCCGCGAAGTTGTAGTCGGATGAGCTCATGGTGTCTTCAGGTGTGGCGGCGGATGCGGGCTAGCGGCGGGCCTCCATCATCGGGTTCTGGCGGTCGAGGCGGATCGGGCGGAACCGGAACGCGATCGCGAAGGGGGCGGGCTTGAGGAGGTACTTCTCGAGGGGGCCGGGGCCGCACGAGGCGGTGCCGATGCCATTCTGGGCGAGGTCGAGGTTGAGCGTGACGAAGTCCTCGCGGACGAGGTCGACGGTGTGGTTCGCCTCGGTCAGGTTCTCCTGCGTGTGCCAGCTCGCGCTGAAGTCGAACAGGCGGTCCGCCGTGACGAGCAGGCCCTGGCCGTGCGCGTCGGTGAAGGCGGCCCAGCGGGTGTCCGTGCGGTTGCCGTTCTCCTGCGGAAAGATGTAGTTGAAGAAGAGGCCGTCCACATCCGTCATCCAGCGGCCGAGGCGGACGCCGTCCTTGGTGTCCACGTAGCTTTCGCCGGGGCCGAGGCCGTACCACTGCACCTGGTCCTGCGTGCCGGGCAGCGCCATCTGGAGGCCGATGCGCGGGAGCGCGGGGCACTTCCACTCGCCGAACGGCTCGCCGGAGAAGGCGAGCGCGACATCGCCATTGGGGCGGATGGTCCAGTCGTAGGTGCATTCGAAGCGGTTGCGCACGACGGGGCCGCCGACCGCGGTCTTGACGACGATGCGGCAGGCGCCCTTGTCCGCCTTGGCGGGCTTGGCGATCTCGAAGGAGAGGAGCTTGTGGGAGAGGTTGTGGAGGTTGTGGCCGCGCCACTGCTGCTGGATGCCGCAGCCGCGGCGGCCGCCGTCGTTGTCCGTCGGCGCGCGCCAGAAGTTGCCCCTGGGGCCGGTTTCGATCATCGGCGTGGAGCCGACCTCCCAGTCGGTCATGAGGCCGGTGGCGCGGTCGAACGCGATGGCGAACTCCTCGCCGACGACGGCGACGCAGTCCTCGAACTCCTCGATTTCGACGGCGGGGCGGGCGATCACGGCGACGGGCGCGGGGGCGGCCTCGCGCAGCGGGAACTGCGCGAAGGCGACTTCGTGGCCGCGCTCGGCCCAGAGGGTGCCGCGGTCGAGGGTGAAGACGAACTCCACCATGAAGTCGCGCGCCGGGCAGGGCGGCAGCTTGAACGGCACCTTGACGTCGGCGGATTCGCCGGCGGCGATGGCGGGCAGCTCGAGCAGGCCGGACTCGATCGTCTCGCAGTCGGCGACGAGGCGCCATTCGCAGGCGAGGCCGTCGAGGCCGGCGAAGTCGTAGCGGTTCTCGATGCGGAACAGCCCCTTCGCGGCGTTGACGGCCGAGACGAAGACGGGCTCGTGGACCTTCTTCATCTCCTCCATGGCGGGCGAGGGCGTGCGGTCGGGCGTGACGAGGCCGTCGCAGATGAAGTTGGAGTCGTTCGGCTCGTCGCCGAAGTCGCCGCCGTAGCCGTAGTAGGCGCGGCCGTCCTCGGTCGTCTTGGGGATGCCGTGGTCGCACCACTCCCAGACGAACGCGCCGCAGAAGCGGGGGTTGGCGCGGATGATGTCCCAGTATTCCTTGACGCCGCCCGGGCCGTTGCCCATGGCGTGGACGTATTCGCAGAGGACGAAGGGCATCTTGCCGTAGCGCTCGGCCGGCAGCGGGACGTCCTTCCTCTGGAAGAAATCGAAGCCCTTCTTCTCGACCTTCGCCTCGCAGATTTCGACGCACTCCGCGTGGCTGGCGTACATGCGGCTGTAGACGTCGGCGACCTGGCAGGCGTAGTCGCCTTCGTAGTGAATGGGCCGGCCGGGGTCGAGATCCTTCGCGGCGTCGCGCATCTTGACGTGGTTGACGCCCAAAGCCGATTCGTTGCCGAGGGACCAGAGGATGACGGAGGGGTGGTTGCGGTCGCGAATCACCATGCGGCGCATGCGGTCGACGAGGTGGGCTTCCCAGGCGGGGTCGCCTGCGGGATTTCCGACCCAGTGGCTCCAGTCCTCGCGGCAGAAGCCGTGCGTCTCGAGGTCGCATTCGTCGATCAGGTAGATGCCGTAGCGGTCGCAGAGGTCGTACCAGCGCGGGTCGTCCGGGTAGTGGCTGGTGCGCACGGCGTTGAAGTTGTGGCGCTTGAGCAGCAGGATGTCCTCGAGCATGCTCGCGAACGGCACGGCGCGGCCGTGGGCGGGATGCGACTCGTGGCGGTTGGCGCCCTTGAAGACGACGCGCCGGCCGTTGACCTGGAGCACGCCGTCCACGATGTCCACCTGGCGGAAGCCGATGTTGAGCGGCGCGGCCATCGCGGCGCCCTTGCCGGCGTCCGCCGCGACGACGAGGCGGTACAGGTACGGGTCCTCGGCGGTCCAGTGGCGCGGCTTCTTCACGTCGGCCTTGAGCGAGACGAGCGCCTCGCCGCCGGCCTTGACGTCGGCGGCGCCGTCGAGGACGGCCACCGAGGCGCCGGCGGCGTCGAACAGCTCCGCGCGGACCTTGACGCCCTTGGCGGCGGTCTTGCCGGCGTTGACGAGCTTCACGTCCACGCCGAGGACGGCGTCCTTGAACTTCCTGTCGAACGTCGTCGTCGTGGCGATGTCGTCGATGCGCACGGCCGGCGTGGCGATGATGGAGACGTCGCGGTAGATGCCGGAGAGCCACCACATGTCCTGGTCCTCGGCGTAGGTGCCGACGGACCACTGCCACACGCGCACGGCCAGCACGTTGCGGCCGCCGAAGACGGCGTGCTTCGTGACGTCGAACTCGGACGGCAGGCGGGAGCCCATGGCCATGCCGACGTACTCGCCGTTGAAGTAGCATTCGTAGCAGGAGTCCACGCCGTCGAAGCGCAGGCGGATCGTCTTGCCCTCCCAGGCGGCGGGCAGGTCGAACTCCTTGCGGTAGGTGCCGGTGGGGTTCTCGTCGGGCACGTACGGCGGGTTCAGCGTGAACGGGTAGTTGACGTTGGTGTACCACGGCTGGCCATAGCCGTGCATCTGCCACATCGACGGGACGGGGAGGGTGTCCCATTCGAGGTCGTCGTGATCGACCTCGAAGTAGTCGGCCGGCGCTTCCTCGGGGCGTTCGGCGTAGTGGAACTGCCAGTCGCCGTTGAGCACGCGGACGAGCGACGAGTCGCCCGGAGCGGCCCATTTGGCGGAGTCGGCGTCCGCGAACGGCGTGAACCCGGCGCGCGGTTCGAGACGGTTGACGGCGAAATTGTTCAGGTCTTCCCATTTTTTCATGATGACGGTCTTTCTCACGACGTTGAGCGGCGGTCTGCCGCGGAAAAATGCGCCCTAGTATCGCAGATTGGCCCTGATTTGTCCACATCAAGGTAATCGGCCCGTCGCTGGGGGTGTGTGTCAGAAAAGTGACAGACAAATCCGGCATTGCCTATGTTAATTGAAAGGGAATTTGGCGCAGTGCTTTCACTGCAATCGAGCCGTCCCTTGCATCGTCGCCGTCCCTTTCTGATTTTGGAAGCGTGTTTTCATTGCCATGCCCCTCCCTGCACGCCTCCGTGCCTCCGTGTCCCTGGTAAAAATGAAATGAAAAAGAAACTTGGCGGACGTGGCGATTTTATATAACTACGAAACACACAAAAACGCAGGTGACGCGGCGCAGGTGGAGGTTTTTGATCCAAACACACGGGCACGGAGACACAGAGGGGGATTGGTTTTGAATTTGGCATCAGGAATGCCTCCATGTTTCATGGAAACTCAAGGAAGCATGTCACGATTCTGACACACACCCGTCGCTGGCTGCGACAGACCGATTACAGTGAGGAGCGAGAAGAGAGGAATTTCCGCTGGGGACGCTCCAGGTCCCGTTTCAGCCTGCCTCTCCAAATCCAAAATTGAAAAGTGATTGTCTGCGAGCAGAAGCCATGGCAAAAATTGTTTTGCACATAAAACTGCAACAGGCCGTCAGTTCCGCATGTTCACATTTTCCGTTGACGTCCGTTTGGGATTTTTATAGGATGATGATTAGAAAAGCCGGCATTTTCACCCTTCAACGAGATTCCAAAACATAACCGCAGCCCACGCGACCAAACCAAAAGCCATGAACACAAGACCTCGTCAACATTCAGGCGCCGCGCGCGCCATGACGGCATTGCTGTCGCTGTCCATCCTTCGAAGCCAGCCGGCGATCGCATCGGAGGAAATTGCGCTCATTGACCAGGCGGCGCCGACCTCGGGCTGGCGCTTCGACAACGGGCAGGAGTTTCCGGGCGCCAAGGGCGGCTTTTCCGCGGACGATTCCGTCGAGCCGCAGTACAGGCCGGCCCTCCGGCTTGACGGCGACTTCACGGGCGGGGGAAACTACGTGCAGATCGGCCGCGACCTTCCTGTGGCGGACATCGAGTCCCTCTCGGTCTGGATCAAGGCCCCCGAGGGCATGGGGCAGACGACGATGCGTCTGATCGACGGCACGGGGCAATGCCACCAGTTCAATCTGAAAGTCGAATCGCACGGCGAATGGCAGCGCATCCTCTTTCCCGTGGCACGGTATTTCGACAAGGCCGGCACCAGCGCCTCCGTCGAGCTCGTCAAGCGCTATGAAGGGTGGGGCGGAGCGGCGGACGGCAAGTGGCACAATCCGGCCAAAGCCGTTTACATGCTGCTTGGACGCCATTCGTTCGGCGACGCCTTGAAGGGATCGCTCTGGATCGCCAATGCGCGCCTCCAGGCGGCGGCGCCCAAAACCGTCCTCACCAAGGAGGTGCGTCTTGACGACTTCCTGCGAGAGGGCGAATTGGACTGGGGGTTCAACGACGGCCGCGAATTTCCAGGCGCGAAAGGCGGCGTCAGCCTCGTGAAGAACGCAACGGACAAGGGCGGGAACGCCGTGAAGATTTCCGGCGACTTCACGGCGGGCGGCGCGTACGTTTCCTCCGAGCATGGGCTCAACGGCCTCGACGTGAAGGCCATCCGCATGAAGGTCCGCACGTCGAACATGAAGAGCTTCAACGTCCGGCTTGGCGACGGCACCGGCCAATGCCATCAAGGACGCGGCATTCAACTGGCGCCGGACGGCGAATGGCACGATGTCGTCATCGAAACCGCAGCCGTTGTCGGCGGCGAACATTGGGGCGGCGCCAACGACGGCAAATGGCACGGCGACGGGCGGTACGTCTCGATCGTCGTCAGCCGAGGCAGCGCCGACGACCTCAAGCCCGAGATGTTGATTACGGACGTCCGTGCCGATGTCGAGGTCCGCGCCGCCGTCGCGGGCGAGGCGTACAAGGAGTCTTTCGACGGCGCCGCCGACCTGCCGGACGGCTGGACGGCCAAGGCGCCCGCCGGCGCGGTCGCCGTCGTCTCCGATGCGTCGTACGAGGGCAGGAACGCCCTGCGGGTCGCGCGCGCCGAAACGCAGATCAACGACGGCGTCGCCGTGCTCGGAGAGGTCTTCGCCGCCGCGCCCGGCCCCTGGAGCCTTGGCGGCGCCATGCGCAGCGACCTGCATTCCCCCGACAGCAGCTTCGCCGTCCGCCTGGACGTCGAGGCGCTCGACGGCGCGGGCAATGCCATCGCCACGACGACCCTGGTGGACCAGACCGGCAAAAGGAACTGGAAGCCGTTCGCCCGGCAGGTGGACTTCCCCAAAGGCACGGCGAAGGCGCGCTTCGCCGTCACGATGCACAAGACGCATGGCTCCTGCGACATCGACGCCCTCAGCGCGACGCCGCTCGAAGTCAAGGGCGCGGAGAAGATCGTCGAACGCATCGTCATCGGCAGCGACGTCGTCGGCAACCTCTTCCTGCCCGAAGAAGACGTCTCGTTCAATCTGGAAGTCCGCAGCGACCGCCCCCTTCCCGCGGCGAGCCAAAGCGCATCGGTCACGGCGACCGACTACTGGGGCGCGGAGCAGTTTCCGGCGCAGACGGTCAAGCTTGAACGCAGCGGCGTTGTCGACAGGCGCTTCCGCTACCTCGGAACGGTGTCGTTGAAAAAGGACGCCTTCGAGATCGGCAAATACTACGAGCTGCATGTCGCCCTTGCGCCTGAAGGCTGCGAGGACGCCTTCGAATACAGCGGTTTCGCACGGCTCCCCGAGGCGGAGTCCCGACAACACCCCGCCGACCAGATCCCCTTCACGATCCGCAACTGGGACAGCCGCATCCCGGACTACTTCAAGCTCGCCAGCCGCATCGGCCACCGCCAGATCGGCACGTGGGGCGACAGCGGCTGGGAGCGGATCCGCGACCTCGGCAACCTCTGGTACGGCGGCCCCTCCGGCGTCTCGACGGTTGAACGCGAGGGCTGGAAGAACATCACGGAAGAAAAGCTCCGTCAAAACGCCGTCGATTTCATGACCCGTCACAAGGACAACGCATCGCTTGCCTGCATCATGCTCGGGAACGAGCCGAACGAGCGCCCCGAACTGGTGGCGGAGAAGATCCGCGCCTACAAGATCGCCTACGAGGCGCTCAAGTCCATCCAGCCCGAGGTCAAGATCGTCACCACGTCGGTTCCGCCGCTTGAGACCTTCTTCGACGCCGGCTACCACAAGTACACCGACGTTTACGACTTCCACGTCTACGAGACGTACGAGGGCGTCCGCGACGCCATCCGCCGCTACCGCGCCCTCGGCAGGAAGCACGGCGCCGAAAAGCCGATCTGGTGCACCGAACTTGGCCTCAACAGCCAGGGGCAGACCCGCCATGCGGTCGCCCAGGAAGTGGTCAAGAAAATCACGGCCTTCTTCGCCGAAGGCGGCGCCAACGTCAGCTGGTTCACGATCATGTACCCCGATCCGAACGGCAAGGCCCGCGGCACGTCCGGCGACGCCCACAACACGTTCGACTGCCAGTACAGCCAGTACAACCCGCGTCTCGACGCCATCATGTACTACAACATGATCAACGGCATCGCGGTCAAGAAATTCGCCGACGAAGTGCAGCATGGAAACGGCGTGCAGCGCTATCTGTTCCGGGACGCCAACGGCGACTGCCTCGATGTGCTGTGGAAGGAAGGCGCCCGCGTGGATTGCGGCGTCGCGCTTTCCGGCGTCGCCGACGCGCGCCTGATCCGCATCGACGGCAGCGGCGCCGCGCTGAAGCCCCGCGACGGCGCCGTCACCCTCGGCCTGTCCGGCGAGCCGGTCATGATGCGCTATCGCCAGCAGAAGGCCGCGCCGCTGTCGCGCACGCTCGCGGCGCCGTCCATCGAAGCGCCCTCGTCGCAGACGCTGACCATCTTGAAGGGACAAAGCCGCGAGATCACGGTTCGCGGTCCGGGGCTGAAAGCCGCCGATCTCACGGCGGCGGCGCCCCCGTTCTGGAAGGCCGCGTTCCGACAGGACGGCCGGGACGGCGTCGTGTGCACCGTCACCGCGCCGTCCGAAACCGCGGCCCGCACGGGCCGCGTGATGCTGCGCCGCGCCGACGCCTCCGCGGAGATCGTCCTTTCCCTCGCCATCATGAGCCCGGTTTCCATCGACGTCGCCGCCGCCTCGCGCAACGAGGCGGGCGAGCCGACGATGCGCATGCTGCTGCGCAACAACGGCGCCGACCCCGCCACCCTCGATTGGACCGCCGAAATCACCGCCTCGTCGCCCATCGAAAACGGTTCGTTCACGCTCAACGCCCCGGTGCCGACGACGGCGTATCTCAAGGGCGAGACGGAGGGCCGGGCGACGCTGGAGGGCGGCGGCGCGCGCGAGGCGGTGATCGCGATCGCCGACGCCGCGGACCAGACGATCTACCGCGTGCGCGTCAACGTCGCCGATGAATTGGGCCGCAAAGTCGTTCGCGAAAGGCTCGTCGGCGGATTCGCCACGGCATCAAGAACCGCAACCCCCGTTGTCATCGACGGCGATCTCAAGGAAGACGTCTGGTCCAAGGCCGAGGTCCAGCGCATCGACATGGCCGATCAGGTGTTCCGCTTCGGCAAGGGCGCCGAGTGGAAAGGCGCGTCCGACCTTTCGGCCGTCTGGCGCAGCGCATGGGATGCCGAGAACCTGTATCTCGCCGTGGACGTCGTGGACGACGTCCACCGCGTGCAGTTCGCCGACGGCGGCATCTGGAACCAGGACGGGCTGCAGTTCCTGTTCGACCCGGCCCGCACGGAGACCGAGAAGGCCGGCAAATACGACTACAGTGTCGGCGTCGGCACGAAAGGGCCGCAGGCGTGGTGCCATTTGTCGGCGCACAGCAGCGTCAACGAAGGGGCGGCGCCCTTCAAGGTCGCCGCCACATCCCTGCCCGGTTCGCCTGGCGGCATGCGCTACGAAGTGGCGATCCCCTGGACGAGCCTCGCTCCGTTCAAGCCGGAAGCCGGCGCCAACCTCGGCATGACGATGATTCTCAATGAAGACGACGGCAATGGCCGCGTCGGCTTCATGGGCTGGTTCAGCGGCGCCCACAGCAAGCAGCTCGACCTCGTCGGCGACGTGGTCCTGGGTCAATAGGGGTCGCTCCGCTCCTGCGGATAGTTTCCCTCGCGGCGCCAAATGGCGAGCATTTGCTCGTACCGCCGCAGATCCATTCCCGTGTAGACGCAGTTGCTCGTGGCGAAAACATACCCGCCGCCCGGCATGCCGTCGTGCAGCGCGCGGCGCACGTCGGCATCCACCTCCGCATCCGTCCCCGACTGAAGCAGCGCGCAGCTCACGTTGCCGATGAGGCAGACCTTGCCGCCGACACGGCGCTTCACCTCGCCGAGATCGACGCCGCCCTGCGGGTCTAGGCTGTGCAGCGCGTGCGGACGGGTGCCGACCAGCGCATCGAGGATGGGCATGATGTTGCCGTCGGTGTGCTTGATCACGTAATAGCCCATGTCGCGATAGCCGGCGACGAGCTGCGCCAGATACGGCGTGACGAACTCGTCGAACATGGCGGGCGACAGGAACGGGTTGTCGTTGAAGCAGTAGTCGGAACAGAGGCAGAAACCGTCGAGCGTGCCCCATCGCTTCAGGCGCTCGCCCCTTGCCAACGTGTTGTCCACGTGCTTCTGCGCCTCGTCCTTCATCGCCTCGGGTTCGTCCGCGATCCGGGAAATGAACGCCATCATGTCGTTGCCGCTGGGGATCGAGTAGGTGCAGTCGCCATGGAGCGTGATCAAGTAGTCCATGCCGGAGAGTCGGCGGATGTGCTCCACGGAGAGCCGCACATCCTCCTCGCCCCAGCCTCGGGGGACATGGAAGAGCATGCCGGCCTGTTCATACCGTCGCGCGACGGCGACATGCAGATCGGCCACATCGCGCCGATGCAGCTCGCGCTCGGTCCCGGACATCTGCGCCCATTGCCCGTAGGCCCGTTGCGAGGGATGCACCCGCCCGAACGCCTCCATGGTCAGGAAAAACTCCAGCTCGAAGTGCGGCACGCGCCCGACGGGGGGCCTTCTCTCAAGCGCGGCGATGAACGATTCTCTTGGTGTCATGCTGTCTGCCCTTCCTGCTTCAAAACCGGCTGTTTAGAGCGGTTTAAGAAAATCCGTGTCCATATTCTATCTCCAAAGCGCCGAATCCTAGTTAAAATCGTGCGGCTATACTATTTCTCAAGTCGCTCTAGCGACTGGGACGTGCTTTGTCGAGCGCGGCGCAAGCCCCTGTTCCTGTTCGTCATGTCGTGCTCGCTTTTCAATTCGCCCCCGGCGCCTTGCGGCGCCACTACAACCGTTCCGGTCGGCAGCGCAGGCAGCCAGCCCGCCTGCGCTTCAAGTGTCGCGCGGGCGCGGAACCCGCCCCAGCGAATGCGTCCGGGGCGGACGTTGCGCACGCATTTCACGACGCGGTTTTTCGCGTCGAGAAACACCAGGTCGAGCGCAAAGCGCATGCCGAAGGTGTGAACGAGGCGACAGGGCTTCAGCAGCAGGCAGACGCCTTCGTCCAGACCGTCGCGCCCCAGCAGCCCCCGGGCGCGCTCGTGCCAAGACGCCGCCACAAGGCAGATCCAGGGCGGCGCGCCGGGGATCTGGAGGACGTCCGCCTTCATCACACGTCCGATGTCGTCCTACGGGATCTGGACGGGCTCGAGCGGGTCGCGCTCGTTGGGGCAGCCGGGGGCGGCGACGACCTTGCCGCCCGCCGGGAAGCACCAGCGGATGCCGTTCGCGATCACGCGCTGAACATCGGGATTGTGGTAGATCGGCAGGGTTTCGTGGCCCGGTGCGAAATAGAAGATTCGGCCGAGGCCGCGCTGGAGCGTCACGCCGCTGCGAAACACGTTGCCGCCGGCGTACCAGGACATGAAGACGACGTGCGCATCGTCCGGGATGCCGAACGGCTCGCCATACATCTCCGTCTGCTCGACGACGAAGGTCTCGGGAACGCCTTGTGCGATGGGATGCGCCGGATCGCAGACCCACACGCGTTCCTTCTCGCCGATCTCGCGCCAGCGCAGGGTGCAAGGGGTGCCGAGCATGCGGCGGAAGATTTTCGACATGTGGCCGGAATGGAGCACGACAAGCCCCATGCCGCCGAAAATGCGCCGCTGGATGCGATCCACCAGGTCGTCAGGCACCTTGTCGTGCGCCATGTGCCCCCACCAGACGAGCACGTCCGTTGTGTTGAGCACCGAATCGGGAAGCCCGTTTTCGGGCATGTCGAGCGAGGCAAGGCGAATCGTGCAGCCCTCCAGGAGTGGGCGAAGCGCCTTTTTCAAATAGGCGTGGATGCCCTTGGGGTAGTGTTTGCGGCAAATTTCGCCGCATTCGTTGTCTGCCTGTTCGTGCAGGAATTCGTTCCAGATCGTGATCTTGGGCATGGTTGTTTCCCTTCGTTCCATGGTGAGGCGATCGACGGCATCCACCGTCTCCGTGCGTCTTTGCTGGCAATATATCACGCCCGGCCTTTGAAGTTCAAGCCGATTCAGAGGGAGAGGGGCATGCGAATTGATCCTCAAGACCCGATCACGAAACGCCGCGCCCGTTTCGTCTTGTGCTCAAAACGATGAACGGCCTCCGTTCTCGGGCGTGGCGCTTGACTTCGCGGGGGGCCGGTAGCGAGGGTGCTTGGGGTCGAGGCGCTTGGAGAGACGGTCGGCGAGGAAGAGCACGGAAAGCAGCACGAACCGATCCTGCTCGCCCGCGCCGTAGGCGAGGTAGGCCCAGAGGCGGAGCTGGAGCCACAAGCTTGTGGCGACGTAGTCGGGGCCTTCCAGGCGTTCGTCTTTGAATTGGCCGTTTTCGGCGAAGAAGTCCTTGAGGAAATCCGTCTCGGAGATGTCGGTTGGCGGCTCGCAGGGCAGGCAGAAGGCCAGTTCGGCGCACAGCGCCGAGGTCGCGACTTCCTGGAAGCGCCCGGCGTCGAGGTGCGCGACCATCGCGTCGACGTCGAGACCCTGCCACCGGCGCCCCAGCGAGACGCAGAGCGCCGCGGCGCGGGCGCCGGGCTTGAGCGCTTCGTCTTCGAAGACTTGATGGACATGCGGCCCATCTTCCATGGCGCGGCAGATGGAGACGAGGCACTGGGTCTGAAGCACGGCGTTGGTGTTGACGGTGAAGGCGCCGAAAACGAGGCGCGCCTCCTTGTGGTCGCCGAGGCGGCTGGCGGCCTCGGCGGCCTGCGCCATGAGGATCGGGGGCGCGTCTTCGGCTTCGAGCACGGCGCGCACGTCAGGCAGTGCGGCGCGGTCGCCCATCAGGCCGACGGCGCCGATGCAGGCGGCGGCGAGGTTGGCGTCGTCGTTGTCGAAGAGGGCGGCGAGGTGCGGCAACGCGGGCTTGTGGCCGCTGCGGCCGAGGGCCTTGGCGGCTTCGATCTGGATGCCGAGGTCGGGCATCTGCAGGACGTCGAGAAGCGCGGCGGCCACGTTTGGATCCATGTCGCCGCCCTGGCCGGCCAGGTTGCGGACGGCGCCGTCGCGGACCTGGGAGGAGCAGCTTTGCAGGGCGCGGACGAGCTCGCTCTCGACGAGGCCGCCCTTGGCGGTGCGAAGGACGTCGAGGCGGGCGGCTTCGGTCAGGGCGTTGGAGAGGGTCTGGGCCTGATAGACGCCGCGGACGGGGTTGCTGGCGAACAGCACCTTGACCACGTGCATCGTCGGCGCGGCGCCTTCCTCGCGCAGGAGGCGGACGAGCAATCCGGTGAGCGCGTACAAGGCCGCGCTGGCGAATGCGAGCACGTTGAACGGCGTCAGCCCCCAGCCGCCGACGAGCCGCCGCAGGCCGGCGGGGCCGACGTCCGGCGAAGCCAGCAGGTCGAAGAGCGCGCCGCTGAACATCGCGACGATGCCGCCGACGATGCCGGAGACGGAAAAGAACAGGCTGATGGCCAGCGTTTGCGTCTTGCGCGTGCCGATGCTGCGCATGAAGGCGAGCTGCATCGAGGCGATGCCGACGTTGACGAAGCCGCCGAGGACGAAGACCGGGATGGCGCTGGCGAAGCCTTCGGGCAGCGCGGCCCAGTCGCCGAGGAGCGCGATCGAGGCGCGCCGGACGGCGAGGTCGAGCAGGTGGTCGCCGGGGCGCATCATGCCCCAGAGCACGAACTCCACGCTCTTGACGAGCGTGCAGATCAGCAGGATCGGCTTGCGACCGTAGCGCTTGCCGACGATCTCGAAGAGCCGCCCCGCGGCGAAGCTGACCACGCAGCTGATGCCGGCCAGCACCTGCATTTGGAACATGGTGAACTTCATCGTGCGCTGGAGATGCACGAAGATGAAGGCGCTGCAGAGCCACGCAGCCACGGACTGGAGCGAAAACACGGCCGAAAGCCGCTGGAAGCTGGCGCTGCCGAGCACCTCGCGAATGTCGCTCAGCACGCCGCCTTCGGCGCGTGGATCCGGGTCGGGATCGGGGACGCGGGCGTTGGTGCGCAGGGACGCAACGGCAAAAACGAGGCCGATGCTCAGGAGGAGCACGTAGGTGAGGCGGTTTTCGCGCCCGAGGCGGTCGGCCACCCAGCCCATGGCGAAACCCGCCACGACGCTGGCCACCATCCCCTGCGCGGTGAGGCGGTTCCAGAACACGCTGACTTCGCGTTCGGGCACGATGTCCGACTGCCACGCGAGCTGGACGGGGCGATGGAGCTGGAAGCCGACGTTCGCCAGCAGCAGGAGCGCAATGAAGAGCCCCATCGCCCCGCCGGGTGGCAGGGTGGGCCACGCGGCCACGAGCACGGCCATGAGCGCGAACATCAGCAGGTAGAAGCCCAGCGCGCCCACCCAGAACCGTTTGCGGTTGAAATAGCGCTGCTGGAGGACGGCGCCCGCAATCTGCACGGGCAGGGTGAGCAATGGGACCGACATGATCAGGCCGATTTGCTTCTGGTTCATGCCGAGCGAGAGCAACATGCCGGTGTAGAGCGCGCCATACGTGCAGATCGCAAAGGCGGCCCAGAGGATGTTCGAGCGTTGGAAGGCGGCAAGGCTGGCGCGGACGATCCGCGAGGAAAGAGGGGGCTTCGGCATGGTGCAGGCCGCTTCGCGGCAGGGGTTAGGGGTTGGGAATCTTTGTCGTGAGCTTTATCGCAAAACGTTGTCGAGTTCTGGGTTGGAGTGGAGAGAAGAGAGTGGAGGGAAGTTTCCGCTGGGGATCCGCCCCAGACCCCGGAATTTTCCTGCGTAGTAGGTGGACAGGCGTAGGCCATGGGGAATAGCCACGAAAAACAACGAGCGAAGGTGGCGGGGCGGGGAATGGAGTTTTTTCAACTACGAAAGACACGAAAAACGCGAAAATGACCGGGACGGCTCGCCGAGTGGGGTTTGTCCACAGAAGGCACAGAAGGTGCGAACGGGGTCTGGGGCGTCCCCAGCCTGAACTCCTCTCTTCTCCCTTCTCCCTTCTCTCTGCGGCATTTGGTGCCGCCATGGGGTCTGGGGCGTCCCCAGCCTGAACTCCTCACTCCTCTCTTCTCCCTTCTCCCTTCTCCCTTCTCCCTTCTCTCTGCGGCATTTGGTGCCGCCATGGGGTCTGGGGCGTCCCCAGCCTGAACTCCTCACTCCTCTCTTCTCCCTTCTCTCTGCGGCATTTGGTGCCGCCATGGGGTCTGGGGCGTCCCCAGCCTGAACTCCTCCCTCCTCCCTTCTCACCCCTCGCCAACCAGCTCGGGGTCGAGACGGACGCCCTGGCGGCGCAGGGCGGACTGCACGTCGGCGACGGGGATGTCGCGCAGCGGCCGTCCAGAGGCCGCGGCGAGGGCTGCGGCCGTGCCGGCGGCCTCGCCGGAGACGGCGCAGACGGGGATCACGCGCGTGACGTCCCAGGTGTCGCCCGTCGAAGAGAGGCAGCGGCCTGCGGCGGCCAGATTGGGCGTCTTGACGGCCAAAATCGACCGATACGGCAGCGAATAGACGGGGCCGCGGCGGCGCCAGTCGGAGAAGATGCCGACGGCATCATGGTGCCAGCGGTGGAGGTCGGCCGGGGTCATGGTGTAGTCGGCGACGAGGCGGCGCGTCATGCGGAAGCCGTGGAAGGCCGGCGCGCAGAAGACGTGCGTCGGCGCCTGCCCTTCGGCGGCGCGCGTGGCGTTGCGCTTGGCGAGAACCTCGAGGATCAGCTTGCGGGACTCGATGATCTGGCGCGTCACGGAACGCCAGTCGGTGCCGTCGAAATGCATTTGCCCCGGAGCCACATTCGCTTCCTGGAAGGGATCCACGGCATGGGCCAGCCAGATCTTTCGGTCGGCGTTGATGGCGTAGAACCAGGCCGCGCGCGCGTTCCGGTCGGAGGTCTCCGTGGCTTCGTCGCAGCGGAAGCAGATGTCGGCTTCGCCGGTGCAGTCCACGACGACCTTGGCGGCGAATGCGCCGCATCCCGACTTGTTTTCGACGACCAGGTGCGAGATCGCGCCGGAGGGCGCGCGCGCGACGTCGACGATCAAGGTGTCGTACACGATCTCGACGCCGGCCTCTTCGAGGAGGCGCTCCAGGCCGATGAGCATGGGGCCGGGATCGAACACCAGTTCGTAGCGCGGGCCGGCCAGCGCCTCGCGGGTCGCCGACGCAGGGTCGCCCCAGGCGCCGTTGGGTTTCGCCGTGCTGTAGGCCATCGGCAGCTTGAGCAGCTCTTCGGCAAGGCCGAAGCTCACTTGGCGCCCGCGCCCGTCGCAGATCGGCAGGTAGACGACGACATGGCCGAGCGTGGCGAGACCGCCGAGGCCTGCGTATTTCTCGACGATGCACGTCCTGGCGCCGTTGCGCGCGGCGGCGAGCGCGGCCGCGACCCCGGCGATGCCGCCGCCGGCGACCACGACGTCCCAGCCTCCCCAGACCGGCACGGCGCAGGCTGGGCGGTTGATCGTTGGTGCAGTTGCTTTCTTCATTTCATTCATGTCATTCATGTCAGACCCTTGATGCGTGCGTTGCACAGACCTTGAAACCTTCCGGCGGCCTTCCGGCGCCTTTGCCCTTTCATTCTACCGCAAGCGCAGACGGAAATGAACTTCAAAGTATCGAGCGGATCGTTTCGCGTGCGATTCCAAGTTGAAGTTTTTGGGGTCTGTCCCCAAAAACGCCCAAAAACGTTGTCGAAAACGTTGTCGCCCGCCACCCGCTGAAAATTTTTCTTTTTTGCCTACTTGTATGCGGCGAGGCATTGTGATAGAATTATCGAAGTTGACGGCGATCAGGATTTGGGATCGACGCAAAGGTCCCCCTCTAAAAAAACCAGGAATGGCAGCCATGATAAAGCTCCCCAAAATTTTGAAATTCCGCGGCCAAGCCTCGGCGGTTGGCGCGTGGGCTTTTTGCCTGTTGATGCTTGGATCGGTCCAATTCGCTCAGGCGGATGTCTCCGCCGTGCCCATCCTTGAGAGCGCGGATTTCAGCCAGGCCACCCAGAGAGCGAAGCCCGTCCGCGTTTTCGCGACGACGAACTTCATCTTCTCCCTGGATGGTTCGCTCAAGGAGATCACGGTCTGGAAGCTGGATGGCTACGGGCGCAAGGTCCGCAGCCTGAACGGCATCGCGGATGCGGGCGGCGGATCGAGGTTCATCTTGCCTTCGGGGCTGGCGAAGCACCCCTCGGAGAACATCCTCGCCGTGACGGACCGGGGGCGCGACGCGCAGAAGGTGGCGTTCTACTCTTTTACGGAGACGGCGTCTTCCGTCTCCTTCGCCTTCCTCGGGCAGTTCACCGGCTTGCCGAACCCCGCCGACGCGGCCTTCGCGCCCGACGGCGCCGTCTTCGTGGGCGGCAACGGTTACAGCGCCCTGCAGCCCTACCTCTACAAGCTGACCGGCCCCTATTCCGGCATGACCCAGGTTCCCGGCAACCTCTTCCCCGATCCGGGCTCGGCGGGCACGGTGGACGGTCTCGCCGTCGATCCGACGAGCGGGAACGTCTTCGTGGCAAGCGCCTATCGGCATTGCGTCTATCAGCTCGACGGCACGACCCTCGTCAACACGTTCGGCACGCCGGGCGATTCAGGCTCCGAAGGCGGGCTGCTCCACAGCCCCTTCGACATTTTCGCCTGGACGGACATGCCGGTGTCCACGAACCCGCCCACGAATCGGCTGCTCATTGCGGATCGAGACAACAGCCGCATCGCGGTCCATGATTTGGACCAGCCGGCCGCCCCCGCGGCCTCCATCGGCTCCCACGGCTCCTCGGCGGGCGAATTCGTCAAGCCCAACAGCGTCTTCGCCTTTTCGTTTCCTCAGACCAACCCGGGAGATCCCCCCGCGGTCGTGACGAAAAACCTGATCGTCGTGGCCGACACCTCCAACGGCCGAATCCAGGTTCTGGAGATCGACACGGATGGCGACGGCATCCCCGATTCGCTGGATCCCGAGCCTCTGATCGCGGACAGCGATGGCGACGGCCTTTCCGACGCCGACGAGATCAATCTCCACGGCACCGACCCCCATGACCCCGATTCGGACAACGACGGCCTCACCGACGGGGAGGAAGTGCTCGTCCACGGCACCGATCCGCTCAATCCCGACACGGACGGCGACGGCCTCACCGACTACGACGAGGTCGTGATCCACGGCACGAAGCCGAACACGCCCGACACGGACGGCGACGGCCTCTCCGACTACGACGAGATCATGATCCACGGCACCGACCCGCTCAAGGCCGACACGGACGACGACGGCCTCTCCGACTACGACGAGATCATGATCCACGGCACCGATCCGCTTGATCCCGACACGGACGGCGACGGCCTCATCGACGGCGACGAGATTGCCCACGGCACCGATCCGCTTGATCCCGACACGGACGGCGACGGCCTTGCCGATGGCGACGAGGTCTGGGTTCACGGGACAAGTCCGCTCAATCCCGACACCGACAGCGACGGCTTCTCCGACGGCCAGGAGGTGAACGACCTCGGCACCAACCCGCTCGATTCCACGTCCCCCGGCGAAACCGCGATCTACGTCTATGGGCCTGCGTCCTTCCCCGAAGGGACGAACGCCGTCCTCAACGTCGTGATCGGCTCGAAACGCCCGGAGGCGACCGTCGTCAACGTCACGGGCTACGTGCCCGGGGTCGTCGCGGGCGACGCCACCCTGACCTTCCCCGGCGGCGTCAACCACGCCACGCTCAATCTCCAGCTCATTGACGGCGACGCCAATGTGACGCTCGATTTCGCCACCACGGGTTTCTTCAGCGGCTCCAGCTATTCGTTCACGGTCGAGAACCTTCCCCCCGTCATCCTGTCGGCCGCATCGAGCTCGAACCGGGTCGACCAGGGCGGGAGCGTCACCTTGGGCGCCGAGGCGACCGACCCCGCCAACGTCGGCGGCGTCACCAACGACGTGCTGACCTACACCTGGACGTTCAGCGACGGCTCGCCCGACATGACCGGCCCCCAAGTCGAGAAGACCTTCAACGTCGCCGGCGGCATCCAGGTGACGCTTACCGTGACCGACGACGATGGCGGCGCCACGTCGACCGACTTCTTCGTGAACGTCATCTCCACGGAGCCCCCTCCGCCACCCGTGATCGAGTTTACCGCAATCGGCAAGACGACCGCCACGTTCCGCGTCGAGACGGAGAACCGCGACTCGGACTTCATCGTGAGCTTCTCCGAGACCCTCGACGTCGATCTGGCCAGTTGGAAGCCGTGGCTCCTCCTCGATGCGGCGGCCATCGCGGCGACGGGCGGGGCGGGGACGTTCCAGGCGGCGCCCGTCTGGCCCCCGTCGGGCTTGGTCAATGTCGAAGTCGACGATCAGGCCGATGGCTTCACCTACATTACATTTGACATCACGCAACTTCCCGCGACTTATGACAGGCTTTTCTTGACCGTCTTCTTTTATGGCGGCTCCGACTAGCCCTTTGCCGGAAGTTTTCCATCCTCCTCTCGAAAGGACATTCCTGATGAAACAGCGAACCCCCTCTTTCTTCTCAAAATTTGCGGCCTTGGCCGTTGTGGTCGCCTTGTTTGCCGCGCCTGCGGCAACGTTGGCGCAGGAAGCGAAGCCCGCCGATGCGGCCCCTGCAAAGGTGGAGGCCGTCGAGAAGGCCCAGGCGCCTGCTGCGGCTCCTGTTGTCGTCGCGCCGGGCCCTGCCGCCCAGGCTTCTGCGGATCTCAAGGAAGACCCCGCTGCCGCGGCGGCCGCCGAAGCCGCCTATCGCAAGCGCCTGCTGGAGCTGCGCGTCCCTCGCGACAAGGGCATGGCCGACATCCAGGCGATAACGAGGAAAATCGAGGAGCGCAAGAAGGCCGTCCAGGCAGAGGACGAGGAAGCCGGCGCGCTCGCCGCCGAGATCGCGGAACTTTCTCAGCGGATTGCGGAAAAGGAGGCGGCCTTGAACAAGATTTACGAGGCGGACGAGGGGCTTGAGGCCTTGAATCGGGAACTTGCGGCCGCCCACGAGTCCTTCCGCCAGTCTCAGCGCAACGTGCGCGAGGAAATCGCCCGCCGCCACCGTGAGCACACCCGGAAGATCGAGCAGCGCCAGCGCGAGGTCGAGGCCGCCAAGACGGCGGAAGCGGCGGCGGAGGCGGCAAAAGTCGAAGCGGCGGGAGCCGCCGGAAAGAAACCGGCGGAGGCCGCAAAGTAACCCTTTTTGACATGGAAGGCAAGTTTATGTATTTGTTGCATGGAACAAGTGTCAGGGCGGTTGTCGTCGCCTTGCTGTGCTTGAGTTTCAACGCCCTCGCGGAGTCTCCAGACCCACGGGGCAATGTCGTTTCTGAAAAGCCGATGGCGGCGCAGGCCGAAATCCGCACGAAGATCCAGGCGGTCACAGAGAAGGTTGCAGTGCGCAAGGCGGAAATCCTCGCCGAAAACGAGGCAGCAGCCAAGCTCAACGCAGAAATCGAAGGCATGGCGAAGGACATGCAGGAAATCGCCGAGGCCATGGCGGCCAAGCAGGTCGAGCTGGACAAATTGCTCCAGGCCGACAAGGCGATGGCGGAATTGACGCAGGAAAGGGCAAAAGCCTACGAATCCCTGCGAGTGGAACGAAACAAGATGCGAGAGCAACGCATCAAACGCCGTCGGGAGCAGGCGGCGCTTCCGTCTGAAACCCCGGCCGAAGCCGACGACGGCAAGTCGGGAGAAGGGGAGACGAAATGATTTCCAACGAATTTCAAAGGGGTAAGGTTGAAAAAAGCCTGAGGCAGACTATGAAAATGAAAAACATGATCAAATCTTTTTCGGCGAGCATCAAGTTCGCGCTGATGTCCTTTCTCTTCTTGGGAGCCGGCATGGCATCGGCAGTGTTGTTCATCAACAACGCCTTCGTCTACACCGACGACGGCGAACCCGACTGCACGGCCGAAACGGATCGGCTGACGTTTGTCGTGGATCTGCGCAACGGCAACAGTGGCGATCCGAGCTATCAACCTGAAATCGAGCTGGTTGGCACCGGGGTGCCGACGCTCACCTTCAATCTCCAAGGGGTGAATCGAACGGCGGTTTTCGATGGCCTTGGCTCCGTCGTCGATGGCGAGGAGAACTACATGTTCTTCGTGTACACGCCTACGCCCACGGACTACGGCACGGGGTTGACGCTGCCCAACGGCACCTTGTCGAACCAGCGGCGCGCCATCCGCTTCGACCCCGCGACGCTGACGATCCGGGATCGGCTTGATCCCACCGCCGTGCTCGGGGTGAACGGGCAGTACGACCAGGGGGTCATCGACACGAACTTCAACACCGTCCCCTACAACCAGGCCTTCGAGATCAACATGTACAAGCTGGAGTCCCCGCAGTCCGGGGGCGTCTTTGTGGACGCCGGCGCGACCATCCAGGTGATCGTCAAGCGCGCGGCCGGCGCCGAGGCGAACACGGTGCCGCTCAACCTCTTTGCGCAAAGCGGCAACAACGCCGTCGCGACGGTCTCCCCCGGGAGCGCCCAAATCGCCACGGGCCAAAGCACGTTTCTCTTTGCGATCACGGGCGTCAGCGTGGGTGCGACGACCATCACCGTCTCCGCCCAGGACCACCTGGATGAATTCGTGACGATCCCCGTCACCGTCAACCTTTCGCCTTCCGCGAGCCACGTCACGCTCACGCCGTCGCCCCTGGTCGTCGCCGAAAACAACAAGGGCGCCCTCCACCAGATTCGCGTGAGCCTCGGCTCCGGCTCCCCCGCCGGCGTCACCTTCGACATCACCGGCTATGCCCCGAATGTCGTCGAAGGCGACCCCAACCTGACCATCGGCCCCAACCAGACGGAAGGCTACTTCTTCGTCAAGGGGCTCGACGGCACGGCCACCCGCGTGCTGACGCTCGCCGATCAGGATGGCGTCTATGAGACGAAGTTCCTCAGCGTCACCGTCTCCAACACGCCCCCCGTCATTCTTTCGCCTGCGGCGAACGCCGAGTTCACGACCGTCGTCAACAAGGAGATCGGGTTCTCGGCGACGGCGGACGACGACGCCAACAACCACCTCGTCACCAACGACCCGCTGACCTACACGTGGCAGTTTGGCGACAACACAACCGCCACAGGCGCCTCCGTCGTCCATCGCTATGCCCGCCCGGGGCTCTACACCGTCGTGCTGACCGTCTCGGACGGCGATGGCGGCATTGCGACGCGGACGTTCCCCGTCGAGGTGCAGGCCGGCAACATCCTCAACCTTGCGTGCTACGGGAGCTCCGGCCTCGCCGGAGCCGACCTCAACGGCACGTTTGAATACATCAACCCTCCAGACGAAATCTGGAACCCGGTCCTCGGCAACTTCTTCGAGGATGGCGCCGGTGTCAAGATCCGCGCCATCCCCGCCGCCGACTGCTATCCCTTTGCCTGGGTGGACGACGGCTCGACGTTGAGCGACCCGCTCCGCGTCATGCCGGGCTCGATCCTCGAGGCCACGTTCCCCGTCAACGATTCGATGGACATCTGGTACCTCTTCAGCCGCAAGTACTATCCGTTCGACACCTTTGGCGACATCGACCAGGACGGCCTCAGCGACACCTGGGAGTCCGTTTGGGGCAAGGTGGCGCCCGAGCCGCCGAACGCCTTCGTCAAAGGCGTGTCGCCGGACGACATCGGCCAAATCGCCGCAACGCTTCCGACGGGCGCTTACGGCCCCGAAGGCAACCTCGACGGCGATGCGTTGCCGATGCCTCGCAACCAGTCAATCGGGGAGACAACTCCCGTGACGAACAGAATCGACGGCGGCTGGGTGCGCGTCTTCACGTATCCGATCCCGTATTCGGCGGGATGGACTGGCTATCTGCCCAATCCGCTCAATCCGTTCCACAACCTCCTGGAATACCGCGGCCTCGAGGAAGATCGCGATGGCAGCGGCAACTGGGTGCGCTACGCAATGGAGCTTCCCCAGGCGAACAGCCCCTTGCGCGGCAACGACCCCGCCACCGATCCGACGCTCGACGACACCGACGGCGACGGGATGACCGACGGCTGGGAGTACTACTTCTGGACGACGATCATGTATGAAGTCGCGGCGACGAACGCCTGGCGCGCCTACGACGCCACGTTCAACCTCTACGACTACGGCGGCCTGCCCCTGCTTAGAACGGGTCTCGGGCCCCAGACGGAAACCGTGGCCCTCGACAGCCCGTACGAGCAAAGCGGCAACGTCCCCGGCCCCGTCACCCCCGGGACCTTCACCATCACCTTCGACGACGGCACGGTTTACGCCGACGACGGACGTGGAGCCATGATCACCAACGGCTTCGTCCTGCTCAACCCCGACCTCGGCGGCGCGCCCGTCGTTCCGCAGCCGTACAGCGTCGCCGTGCTGACGATCGACTACGGCACCGGCGACTGGACGATCCACCCCCCTCCGACGGCCACCGTCGGCGCGGACTTCACGATCGACTACACCCCGCTCGATGGCTTGTACACGCGCGAGGAGCTGATGGCGGCGTTCGACCCCGCCGTCTTCTCAGACCCCGCCACGGACGTCGATCTCGACGGTCTCTCCAATTTCGAGGAATTCATCCTCGGCACCAACCCCCTCCACTGGGACACGGACGGCGACGGCATCCCCGACGGCTGGGAAGTTGTCATGCGGGTCGATCCCCTCAACCAGGCCGATGCCGACCTGAACCCCGACCTCGAGCCGATGGCGCCCGGCCATGCGCATGCCTACATCAATGCGCTCGAAAACCAGACCTACTGGAACGGCGAGCGCGCCTTTGGCTTCAACCCGACCCTGGCCTGGGGCGACGTTCCCTCCCCCCAGAGCGGAGGCTACACGACGCTGCAGGAGTTCCTCGTCGCGCGCTACTACATCGACCTTGGACTGGTGGACGAGGTGGACAGCGCCAACTGGATCTACTGGACCACCGACCCCCTCGACAACGACACGGACGGCGACGGCATGCCCGACGGCTGGGAGCTGTACGTCGGCCTGCCCCCGATGATGCGCCAGGGGGGGACGCCGCTCTTCGACGTCCAGCTCGGCCCCATCTCCCCCTTCGCGGAAGGCGACGATTTCGACGACGACGGCTTCTCGGCGGCCCTGGAGTTCCAGAACGCCGCGGTCGCCGAGATCCGCGCCGCGGATGAAATCGATCCGGCATACAGCAACGCGGTCCGCCGCGCCTTCCCCTACTCGATGCCGGCGTGGACGAACAAGCGCGCGCCGACCGACCCGTGGAACGCCGACACCGACGGCGACGGCCTCCCCGACGGCCTCGAATACGTTGAATCGCCTGAAGACGACCGAAACGGCGACGGATCGGCGCTGGTGAACCTCAACCCGTGCAGCGTCGACACCGACCGCGACTGGCTCCCGGACGGCTGGGAGTACTTCATGGGGCTTCAAACGACGGACAGCATCCAGACGGACGCCTTCCTCAACGACGGCCTCTACCCCGTCACCGGCGACTTCTACAGCCCCACCGGAACGTATGGCGATCCCGATGGCGACGGCCTGGCCAACTACCAGGAGTATCTGGCCGGCTGCAACTACGGGTGGCGCTACGACAAGCGCTACGCGCCGGACGACGTCTCGTTGTGGAAGCCGACGCAGGTCGCCGTCCCGGGCGGCGGCGACTCGCCGGCCGACCCGTACGACATCGCCTTCCGATCCTACGACGCGCGCGACTTCATGCGTCCGCATCCGAGTCCGTTCAGCCTCCAGACGAAGTACGAGCAGCTCCAGGTGCTTGAGTTCCGCTTCGGCATCCTGCCCGCACCGCCGACGGACCCCATGTATGGCTACACGTACCTCGAGCTTCAGCAGCGCGTGATGAACGTCATCCAGCACCCCTCCTTCCCGACGCTCCTGATGGACGAGGAGGATCAAGTCTTGTACGAGGCCATGCTGGCCTTCGAAAGCGACCTGGCCATCTTGGAATTCAGCTATGGACTCCAGCCGCTTGCCTGGGACCCCGCCTACTTGGCGATACCGCCCCCGGCCCCCATTCCGTTCTACTTCCTCGCTCCACAGCCAATGAGCGGCGGCATCTACGCCACGATGAATCCGCGGACGCCCGACACGGATTACGACGGGATGCACGACTACTGGGAGGTCTTCCATGGGATGAACCCCCTCTACGGCGGCGACATCAACCCCGAAGGGCGCGAAATGGGCGGCGACCTTTCGCGCAACTGGGCGCAATCGGGCGCGTATTTGTCGGGAATCTTCCCGTGGTTCGGCCCTTACGCCCGCACGGGCGACGAGGAGTTCCGGGACTACCAGGTGTTCGCCCTGTGGCGTCCGGATTACCGGCCCGAGCCGCGCGGCGGGAGCTACTGCAACATGTACGTCAACACCTGGCGCCCCTACGACCTGGTGGACAACCCCGCCCTGACCGGCTGCCCGTACGGCGACATCGACGAGGACGGCCTCAACAGCCGCGAGGAATCCTTCGAAATCTTCGCGCCGGACGTCTTCGCGCACACCGACCCCTCGCCGTATTGGCTCACGGACGTCTCCTACAACAACGGCGATGGAGCGGGCTCCCATGTCAACCTCTACTACGGCAGCGGTTCGCTCGGTTTCATCTGGTGGTGGTCCGCCGCCACCAACCAGGCGCTCATGGCGCCGACCTACCTGTGGGACTTCGAGGTCAACGAGGGCTTCGACACGGACAACGACAACATCTCCGACCGCGAGGAGCTGACCGAGCTCAACGGCCAGGGCTACTCCGACCCGCTCGACTTCGACAGCCCGCGCTCCCGCAAGGCGATGTACTTCAACGGCACCGCCGCCACGCGGACGCGCAACCCCTACTACCACGACAAGTGGGAGCTCACCTCCTTCTCGGTCGAATTGTGGTTCCGCGCCAAGCAGCCCGCGGGCCGAGGCCTCCAGACGCTCATCGAACGCCCCGTCCTCATGCCGCTCGACATCAAGAACGTCGATGCCGGATGGGGCATCCGCCGCAACTTCCGCCTGTCGCTGACGAACGACGGGCGCCTGCGCGGCGAGTTCGACAACGATGCGCTCGCGACGTTCTCCGCCGAAACGACCGGACTCAACGGCACGATCGCGCCGGACGTGTGGTACCATGCCGCCGTCACGATGGACTCCGTGAACAACCGCTTCAAGATCTACTTGAACGGCGCGCTCATCGAGACCGCGCTCTGCGACCTGAAGCCCTGCAACGGCTACTTCGCGGCGATGCAGGCCGCGCACTACGGAACCGACGAGGTCGGCTCGGCCGACATCGCCACCATCTTCCCCGCGCCCCTCGTCGTCGGCGTCTCCGAAAGGAATCCCAACGGCGTCGTGAATGGCAGGAACGACCCGGTGCTCGACACGCGCACCTTCTTCCAGGGCTGGATCGACGAAATCCGCGTCTGGGATCGCGTCCGGACCCAGGCCGACATCCAGCGCGACATGTTCAAGCGCTACACCAAGGACGACGTCGCCGCGATCAACGACGCGCGCTTCATCTGGGAGCAGGAGAACATCAACTGGGTTGCGGACAACGAGCTCGTCAACGCGATGGCCGACTTCCCGGACAAGCTGCTCTACCACTTCACGTTCGACAACCTGCCCGACGTCGCGGCGCCCGCGGACGAGCGCGCAACCGTGCCGGGCTCGGAAACCGACGAAGTGCCCTACGGCTACGATCAGCTCTCCGTGCGTCCGCCCGTCACGGACTACCCGGGCGTCCCCTGGTGGTTCAACTCCTCCGTCCGTTCGCGCTACTATGATCGCGACTACACCTACATTCCGATCATCGAGAACACGGTTGCGCATCTGCGCCAGTATCCGCCGTTCGACCTGCCGTCGCTCATCCCGGTGTTTGGCGAGGATTACAAGCCCATCGGCTATCGCTGGCGCAAGTCCCTCGATTGGATTGTCGGCGGTGAAACCTTCGACCCCAACAATCTCTCGGGCGATTTCGATTTTGCCGCCGACCTGCTGCCCAACAGCGCCAATCCATACGGATTCCTCTACCGCACGGGCGTCAGCATCGAGAGCGAGAGCAATCCCATGGCGGGTTCGTTCGCCGTCCTGACAGGCACGCGCTTCGAGAGCCTCCCCGTCCATACGGACATGGTGCCGCTCCTCGACGCCGTCGCCGACATCGACGTGGACATGTGGGACGGCTTCGGCCCCGGCTTCGACGCCGCCGCCCTCGACTCCGACGGCGACGGGCTCCCCGACTGGTGGGAGATGGCCAACGGCCTCGACCCCTACAGCGCCGAAGGCGACGACGGCGGCTATGGCGACCCCGACGCCGACGGCCTCGACAACTGGGGCGAATACCACGCCGGCACCGACCCGTGGAGCTACGACACCAACGGCGACGGCTACTCCGACTACGACTCCCGCGCCAGCCAGCTCTGCCTGACCTACGGCGAGATGTTCGACGACGGCGACCGCATGCCCAACGAATGGGAAATCCGCCATGGCCTCAACCCCGACCGCTACGACGCCGACGACGACCTCGACGACGACGGCTGGACGAACTTCGAGGAGTACATGGCCGGCACGCCGCCGAACAACAAGGCCTGGTTCCCGCGCCCGAAGTGGAACGTGTTCCCGCGCTACGACGGCACGTTGCGCGATCCGAGCACCATCTCGGAAGATGAGCCCCTCGGCAGGATCACCGACTACCACTACCTGCCGATCTGGGTCTATTCCTACAGCGAAAAACGCAACGCCGACACAACGCCCAAGACCGCCCGCATGGGCGGGCGCCACGACGGCGTCTGGCTCAGCCCGGACTATCGGCTGACAGCCGAATCGGCCGTGTTCAACATCGCAGGCGAGGCCACGCTCACCTCGTTCGTCACGCCGCGCACGCTGCACATCGGCGACCACGACCACATCTGCGACGAGCCGATCAACGAAGTGATGGGCCACATCCCCTGCATGGGCTGGACCATCTACTACTACCGCCACGGCAACTACGACGCGCCCGACGGCGCCGTCATCACCGGCGGCGCGCCAGGCTCCCCGTTCACCGTCTCGTACGACAGGACGTTCTCCAACGACGAGCACCTCCGCTCAGGCTGGAACCGGTTCTTCGGCTTCGTGGACGTCAACCGCAACAAGAAGTACGACGTGGACGAGCCCGCAGGCCTCGGCATCCCGCGCCCGCTCCTCGTCTCGTGGGACGCCGTGGACGTCGATCTGCCGCTCACCGACTACCTCGTCGGCTACCCGCGCATCGTCTGGGAGGACGTGGGCACCAACTACGCATGGAATGTCAACGAATACTACAATGTCGTCATCAGCATGGGCGGCACGGTGGCTGCCAATGTTTACATCAAGCGTCCGCGCAACTTCCTGCACGAGGGCGACCTGATCGCCGCCGGCGTCAATGGGCTCCCGTTCGGTGCCGCCACGACCGGAATGTTCGAGTACACCGTGATGCTTGGAACGGAAGTCATCGACCAGGGGTCGTTTGCCTACGATCTGGTGACCCCTCAGGAGCCGCGCCGGACGATGGCGCCCAAGGAGCCCGTCCAGGGCGAGGTGGTCTTCACGCCGAACGTCGAGTTCAAGTGGCGGATGGACTACCGCACCCAGGGCGCCCGCATCGTCATCAAGAACAAGACGACCGGTGCGACGATGTACGATAAACTCGTCAACCTGCCCGTCCGCCATGGACACACGGCCGGAGACTACTTCTACTCCGCCGTGCCCCAGACGCTTGATGGCAAGGCGTTCTTCACGTTGCCGCCTGGATCCTACACCTATACCATCACGGAGCATCTCAACACGACCGCCATCCCCAGGCAGTCGATCACCGAATGGTTCCAGGTCTACGATCCGGACAACCCCCACACCTGCCCGCCGGGCGATCCCGGCTGCCCCCAGGCCTCGGGCGGACGCGAATCGTACTCGATCTCCGGCAATGTCTACTACTTCGGCAAGGCCGAGATTCAGGAAACGTCGGAAACGCTGCATACCTTCGATGGCGTCGAGAAGAGTGTCAATGGCTTTGTGCCGGGATCCTTCACGATCCTGCCGGGAACCGTCAGCCTCCGCGTCTTGAAACCCGACAACTCGGTTGTCGAGTCCCTCAACGACAGCAACGCCGACGGCGCCCTGCTCTCCGAATCGGGATCCGCCCTCTCCGCCGGCATCGACTACGAGACGCGCGCCTACAACCTCGCGTTCCCGGCGGCGTTCCCCGCAGGCTACAAGCTCGTGATCGTGAGGAAGACGTTCATGAAGGACATCGTCATCTCGGCGTTCCAGCTCCCGAGCGACGCGGAAAGCTGCTTCGGCTTCTCCGGAACGCCGATTGCCCAGATCATCACGCGCGAGAAGGGCTCCTACGAGTTCAAGGGCCTGCCTGCAGGCAAATACGCCATTCGCGCCTTCCTCGACTCCAACGGCAACAGGCAGCTCGACGACTGGGAGTCCTACGGCATGGTCGGCAACGGCCCGATCCAGGGGCCCGTGCTCTACACCTCCTACGACCCCATCGTCCTGCCCAACAGCAAGCTCCGCATGGACGTCGTGATCCGCGACCGCGACACCGACAACGACTCGTTGCCCGACGCCTGGGAGTACCAGCACTTCGGAAGCATCTCCGCCAAGAGCGGCTACGACCAGATCGAGCCCGACCTGACGTTGCGCCGCGAGTACGCCGACGGCCCGCTCGACTCCGATCCGAATCGCGTCGATACGGATGGCGACGGTCTTTCCGACGCCATTGAGCTCAACCTCACGCGGACGGACACGCATCGCGTGGACACCGACAGGGACGGCCTCTCCGACCTCGAGGAGTTCCTCTCCGGCTCCGATCCGCTGGACGGCACGAGCAAGAAGGCGTACAAGACGCTCGGCGTCGAGTTCGACATGGACGGCAGCCCGTATGTCCGCTGCCCGTATCCCGCGCTCGCGCGCGGCATCGCGGTCAGCTACATCCTCAAGCACAAGGCGGACCTCGGCGAAGCCGACTGGACGGTCGTCGACGAGGCCGTCGTGTTCGCGCCCGACGTGGCCAACGGCGCGCTGCCGGCCGGCGAGCTGATCATGAAGCCCTCGGCCGAGGCGATCGACTGGACGAGCGGATTCTTCAAGATCGACGTCGAGGTCGACTACGTGCGGCGCACCGCCGACGGGGAAGCAATTCCCTGGACCATCCACTGACGCAAGAAGGGCTGGACGCAGATTTTCCTGCGTCCAGCCCGCGCTTTCCAGTTGCATTTCCAACCCCCAAGCATTATACTCAAGACTCGACACATCTAAAACCAGACGGAGAAAATCCCATGCGCGGTTCACTTTTTACCATTTTGCTCGTTTCAGCCGTTAGCGGCGCCTTGTTCTGGGGCTGCGAATGGACCTCTTCAGATGAAGAATCGTCCTGGAGCGGATCCTATGACAACATGAACTTCGCCGGCACCTACCGCATCGGCGTGACGATCGCCGAGGGAGGCGGCACCCCGACGGATGATGGCGAAACAGCGACGCAGATCATCACCGTTGAAGAACGCGTCGGTGCGTACAACTCTAACGACTTGGCCTATTCCGGAAAGCTTCATGGCGGCGTCGTCGTGGGGTCTGTCAAAATTACGGCTGGCAACAAAATGTATTCCGACAATGGCGCCGGAGTGCTCGAAGGCAACATGCCAACGGCGGGGAGCGGAAAAATCAATTATTCCTCGGGAGCCTGGGAGTTCACTACCCTTGCGGCTTTTGCCAATTCCGGCAACATCATTGCAACTTATTCCTACACACTTGATGTCCAGGGCGGTTCATCAGGCGAGGGCACGGATCCGGCTGCCCCGACGGCGGCGCGCTCCATCACCGTCACCCAGACGGGGCAGTACCTGACGCTGCGGATGACGAACGGCGCCACCTTCGAGGGTCGTTTCACCAAGGTCAACGAGCTCTCGGGCGGAACCTACAACGCCCAGTTCCAGGTCTCCGGCGCCAAGGGCACGATCGTCGGCACGTTCGACAGCACGTCCGGCATGAAGGTTCTTGACGGAACGTGGACGTCTGGCCGCAACGTCTACGACATCCATGGCGTCGGCGGCGCCGTCGCCCCCGGACGCTCGAACATCGTCGAATAGCCCCCGGGCAAGCCCGCGGTTTGATGAGTCAAGCCGCGAGCTTGCGCAATTCAGCAGGAACCCGGGTTCAAGATTCAGGCCAGAGGCCACGTTGCCGCAAAGAAGCGGCTGGCGGCTGGGAATTGGATCTGTTCGATCATTGATTTTGGCGCCCGAAGTGGACGCGGCGTCCCCGCCGCGTTTTTCCGCGCCTTGGCGCGGTGCTGCGATTCGTCCGCCCTGGGATTTTTCAGGGTCTGTCCCTTATTTCCCCTTATTTCCCTCGGGGTCGCCCATGGTGAGCCGCGTCCCGTCGGGGACGGCGGTCTCTGCGGGGCTTGCTGGGCAGAAGGCGGTGCGAAGCGAGGTGGGATTTTTCAGGGTCTGTCCCTTATTTCCCTCGGGGTCGCCCCACCTTCCGTCGCACCGGGGCTTTCGCCTTCGAGGCAAATGGGGCCTGTCCCGAATGGCACTAAGTTAAGCCAATTTCTTTGCTTTTCGGCATCTGGATCTGTGCGGTATTTCCTGGTGGGTGTGCCGCTCGCTTGTCAGCAGCGGATAGGGTTTCGGCCTTTTCTCCACGGCCCCGGGCTCGCGCCTTCCGGGGCGCTCGGGCACCCGGCCCGTCGCGATCGACCACAGCATCCGCCGGAAGTTGGCGATTCCCAGGGGCTTGCCGACGACGAGCCTTCGCATGAGGAACAGCCCGGAGCTCGTGACCGCGCCCTTGAAGCTGATCCGGTCCCGGTCGACCCGGTGCCGGCGCGCGGCCGCGTTGATCGCCGCGCAGGCCAGGTTGTGGGCGACGAGCGCCGCCACGAGGGTCTTCATGACGGTGTCCGGCTTCCTGGAGCGGATGAAGCCGTAGCCCATCGAGTCCTTGAG
>JBMNOD010000078.1:0-16696 GCA_050942875.1 Kiritimatiellia bacterium | reverse complement strand
GACGCCGCGATGGTCCATCCCGCAGGCGGCTTCGTCACCCTCAAAGCCGCCCGCGACCGCCGCGGCGCCCTCAAAGGCACCGCCTCGGTCCCCGAAGGCATCGACGCCACCCTCGTCCTGCCCAACGGCGCCACCCGCGAGTGGACCGGCGGGCAAATCAAATTCTAGCATCCAGCTAGAATTTGATTTGCCCGCGCTTGCTCCCTCCACTTGCTCTTTCAAAGTTCGACAAGGCTCGCCACAAAACAGCCCTGCGGAATCCCTAGCCGCTAGCCGCTTCTTTTCGGCAAAGCAGCCTTCCGGCACGAGCCGCTTGCCCCTGAACGCCAGCTAGAGCGGGTTAAGAAAATCCGTGTCCATATTCTATCCTCCAGATCCAAAACGCCGAATCCTAGTTCAAATCGTGCGGCTATACTGTTTCTCAAGTCGCTCTAAAAGCTGGCGTTCAGCTCCAACCTCACCGAGGTCGCGCGCGATTCGTCGGTGTCGAAATAATCGCCGTACTCGAAAACTTCGCCGGCCACCAGGCCGTTGAACTTCACGCCGACGAGCGTCGGCAGCGGGAAGCGATAGACCGCCCGCGTGTAGAGGCCGCGGCAGCGGCTCTCGGCGCCGGCGTCCTTCTCGACCGCGTACATCGGGCCGACTTCCACCGTGACCGGATGCCCCTTTGCCGGGACGATGCCGATTTCGGCATGGGGATGGAAAAGGTTCGACCAGCGCCCCACGTCGTACATGTACAGCGGAATGTCGCCGCTCGCCGGCAGACGCCCGAACACGGGGTTCCAGCCCGTGTCCGTGCTGCCGTCGGTCGTGGCATGGTAGCTGTCCTCGTCGCCGCTCATGTAGAGCGCGGCGAGGCGCAGGCTCGGCGACCAGGCGACGTCCTTCGGCCGGGCGACCAGCGCCGCGTAGGCCATGCCGGCCGAAATGTCGCGGGAGGCGAACGCGTCCTGCTCCGCGCCGGCCGCCACGCGCGCGCCCTGCGAATCGACGCGCCCCGCCTGCCACGCGGCCTCGAGCTCGCCGGACAGCCAGTCGTTGAACGTCGGCAGGAGGCGCAACCCGATCGTATGGAAATCGCGGCCCGGGAAGCGGTCGGCGCCGCCATGGAAGCTCGTCTCCTTCTTCCACACCCAGTAAAGGTCGATCGCCAGGGCGTCCAGCTCGCGGCACTCGGCGTAGAGGCCCACGCCGCCTTCGTCCATCTTCGAGTACGGATCGCCCCGCCGCATGAAGGTCAGATCGTAGACGCCCGTCGCCGCGCGCCCGACGGTGATGTCGTCGCGATAGTGGTTCCACGCGCCGAACACATCGACAGAGCTCTTCTCGCCGCAATCGAGCGTCAGGACCACGGCGTCGAAGAAAGCCGTGCGCGAGCCGTCGCCCGGCGTGCCGTCGCCCAGGATCCGGCGGGAGCCCTTCATGTATTCCTGACGCCCCGCCTTGAGCCCCCAGCCATCCTCGCGCCACTGCACGAAGAGGTTGTCGAGATACAGCTCGTCCGGGAACTTGTTGCGGCTGTTGTTCGCCGGCGAGTTGCGATAGCTGCGGAACTCGTTGCCGATGCGCGCGCGAACCAGCAGCGCGTCGGCAGGACGCAGCTCGCCCCAAAGGCGCGTGCGAAAGCGCAGGTGTTCGTCGTACGACGTCGAGACCGTGCTGCCCCGCGGCCAGTTGTCCGTCAACTCGTAGCGCGTGCGGTTGTCGCCGCCGCGCGCGAACAGCGGCGGCCCTTCCCGCTCCATCGGCGGCGCATCATGGGTCGCGGCCTCCTGGCCGGCGGCGCCGCCAAGGGCCAAGGCGAACAGGGCGCCGATGCTTCCAATCGTTTTTCGATTCATGGTCGTTCTTTCTTGATGCAGGTTTTTAACGAGACGTGTTCATCGTCGCCTTTTCGAGCGCCAGGCGAACGCGATAGCGCAGATACATGGACAACAGGCTTCCAAAAAGCACGAGCGGAAAAACGATGGAGGCCAGCAACCCGGTCTTCAGGCCCGCCTGCGTCGGCGACGCATCGGGGAAAAGCCGCAGCGGCGCACCGGCCGGCAGCGCCGCGCGCCAGTCCGAAATCCACCCCACGAGCCCCGGGCCGAGGGAGCACCCGAGGTCGCCGCCCAGCGCCAGCAGGCCGAACAGCGCCGTCCCGCCCAGCGGGAACCGGATCGCGGCAAAACTCAACAGGCCCGGCCACAGGATGCCCACCGCCAGACCGCAAAGCGCGCACCCGGCGAGCGCCAGCCCCGCCGACGGCGCCAGCGCCGCGATCACGTAGCCCACCGCGCACAGCAGCCCCGCCAGCGCCAGGCAGCGCCGCAACGGCAGCCGCGCGCCCCAGAGGCCATAAGCCGAACGCGTCAGCGCCATCATCAGCGCGAACAGGCACGGCCCCAGCAAGTCGCCCGTCGCCTTGTCGACATGCAGCCCCTGCTCGGCGAAAAGCGACACCCATTGCGCCATCGACTGCTCGGACGCGCCCGCGCAAACCATCAAAAAAACGAACACCCAGAACAGCGGACGCGCAAACAGCGCGCGGAACGTCATCGACGTTTCCCCCTCGCCCACGATCGGCAGCATCGGCACCTTCAGGAAGAGCAGCCCCGTCGTGACCGGCACGACCGCCCAGAGCATCGGCAGCCACCGCCAGGCGGCAAGGCCGACCAGCGCAAAGTAGGCCGTGGAGAACAGCACCACCGCCATGTGCCCCCAGCAATAGAACGAATGCAACAGCACCATTTCGGCGCTCTTCTCCTTCGTCGGCAACGCATGCAGGATGGGGCTCGCCACCACCTCCAGCAGCCCGCCGCCGATCGCCAGCAGCACCGTGGACGCCACGAGCCCCGCATAGGGATTCTCCATCAGCGGCGGCAGCAGCCCCATCAGCACCAGGCCGACGGTCGCGAACACTTGCGCGAGAATCATGGCCGGACGGTACCCGACCCGATCGACATGCGCCGCCGCGAGAATGTCCGTCACGATCTGCACCCCGAAATTGATCGAGACCAGCAACCCGATCTGCCTGAGCGGAATGGCATAGCTCTCATGGAATGTCACGAAAAGCAACGGCGCCAAGTTGATGACGATCGCCTGGACGAACATCGCCAGATAGCACGCGATCTTGGTATGCTGGTAGGTAAAGGGCATGACGGAAAACGAAATGGAAACGAAAAAATTTGCACGATTCTACCAAACGCCACCCAGGGCGGCAAGTGCCCTGAAGGAAAGAAGAGAGAGGCAAGTTTCAAATGCCCAGCTTTCCAGCTTTTCCAGTTGGCTGCCCGTTTACACGTTCTTCTTTACAAATACAAGCAAACATGATATTTTACTTTCTATGAATTTCGAGGAATTGGTCAAACTTACCCGAGACATGCCAGCCTTTGAACTGGCATACCTGACGCGGCATTTCGACAGTTCGCGCGATGCGATCCGCGTGCAACTCTCACGTTGGATGAGCCAGGGCAAAGTCATCGGGCTTCGGCGTGGCTTGTACACGCTTTCCGACGAACATCGGCGCGTCGCGTTGGAGCCCGCCGAGGTGGCCAACGCGTTGTATCGCCCGTCCTACCTCAGCACCTTGTGGGCGTTGAGCTACTACAAGCTGATCCCCGAGAAGATCTCCCGCTTCACCTGCCTGACCACACGTGTGCCGCGCAACTTCGAAAATCAATTCGGAGTCTACGACTATCGCACGATCAAGGTCGAAGTCTTCTTCGGTTTTCAATCCGTCAGTGCGGGCAAACGAAAATTCCTCGTCGCCGAGCCGGAAAAGGCCTTGCTGGATCATTGGCATCTCACCGTCGGCGAATGGACGCCGGCGCGTCTCGAGGTGATGCGCTACCAAAAAGTCGAGCAGATCGACCCAGATCGACTCAAAGCCTATGCGGATCGCTTCCACAGCCCCCGCCTCAACCGTGCGGTCGAGCGGTGGATCGAGGCCACAGACCTCTAGTTTGCCGTCAACAGCCTCTCCCGCACCGTCGCCCAGATGCGATCGGCGACGGCGTCTTCGGAGGCCTTGGCGTCGATGACGGCGAAGCGGCCGGGGTCGGCGGCGGCCATGGCGCGGTAGCCGGCCTGGAGGCGGCGATGGAATTCGAGGGGTTCGCGTTCGATGCGATCCTTCGCGCCGCGGCTCCGCGCCAGGACGCGGGCCAGCCCCGCCTCCACCGGCAAATCGACGAGCAGCGTCAGCGCGGGCTTCACGTCGCCGGTGGCGAAGTCGTTCATCGCCCGGAGCGTGGCAAGGTCGAAACCGCGCCCGTAGCCCTGGTACGCCAGCGTCGAATCGGTGAAGCGGTCGAGCACCACCCACGTTCCGGCGTCGAGCGCGGGGCCGAGCACGTTGCGGCAGAGCTGGGCGCGGCTCGCGCAGAACAGCAGCGCCTCGGCGGCGTCGCAAAGCGGCTCGCCGCCGAGGTTGTGCTGGAGCAGGTTGCGGATGACCTCGCCCGTCGGCGTGCCGCCGGGCTCGCGGGTCGTCAGGACCTCGAAGCCTTCCGCGCGAAGGCGCTCGGCCAGGCGCTTCGCCTGCGTCGTCTTGCCGCCGCCTTCGACGCCTTCGAACGTGATCAGCTTGCCGCGCATCCCCAGGCCCCCTACCCTTGCGCGATCGCCTTTTCGATCGCCTCGGCGGCCATCGTCGGGTTCGCCTTGCCGCGGCTGAGCTTCATCACCTGGCCGACCAGGTACTGGAGCGCCTGCTTCTTGCCGCCCTTGAAGTCGTCGACGACCTTGGGGTTGTCCGCGACGACCTGCCGGGCGAAGCCGTCGATCGCGCCGGCGTCGGAAACCTGGCCGAGGCCGCGCGACTTGACCCTCTCGACGGGATCGCCGCCCTTCTCGAAAAGCTCGTCGAAAAGCGCCTTCGCGACGGGCATGTTGATCGTCTTGTCGGCGACGAGCTTGAGCAGCGCCGCGAAGGCCTCGGCCGTCAGCGGCATCTCGGTCGCGTCCATCCCGGTCTGGCCGAGGAGGCGGAGCAGATCCGTCATGATCCAGTTCGAGGCGGCCTTGGCGGGCGCGCCGAACGACACGGCCTGCTCGAAGAAGTTGGCGACGGCGAGCTGCTGGCAGAGCACCTTGGCGTCGTATTCGGGAAGCTGGTACTCCTCGACGAACCGCGTGCGCTTCTGCGCGGGCAGCTCGGGGAGGAGCTTGCTCCATTCCTCGATCTGCCCGGCGGGCAGCGCGATCGGCATCAAATCGGGCTCGGGGAAGTAGCGGTAGTCCTGCGCGTCCTCCTTCGTGCGCATCGAGGCCGTCTCGCCGGCCTCGAGATCCCAGCGGCGCGTCTCCTGCACGATCGCCTCGCCGCAGGAAACCGCGCGCTCCTGGCGCGCGATTTCGTAGCGGAGCGCGTCCTGGATGTGGCTGAAGGAGTTCATGTTCTTGAGCTCCACCTTCGTGCCGAGCTTGTCGGCGCCCTCGGGGCGGAGGCTCACGTTGACGTCGCAGCGCATGTTCCCCTCTTCGAGGTTGCAGTCGCTGACGCCCGTGTAGACGAGGATCTGGCGCAACGTGCGCAGGTAGGCCACGGCCTCTTCCGGCGACGCCATGTCGGGCTCGCTGACGATCTCCATGAGCGGCAGGCCCGAACGGTTGAAGTCCACGCCGCTGCACTGCGGATGGTGCGTGCTCTTCGCGACGTCCTCCTCGAGGTGGATGCGCGTCAGGCGGATCGTCTTGGCGCCGGCGGACGTCTGTATCTCGACGGCGCCGCCGAGGCAAAGGGGCTGGTCGAGCTGCGAGATCTGGTAGTTCTTCGCCGCGTCGGGATAGAAGTAGTTCTTGCGGTCGAATTTGCAATGCCCGCTGATCTTGCAGCCGAGCATGAGGCCGGAGAGGACGGTCAGCTTGACCGCCTCGCGGTTCAACTGCGGCAACGCGCCGGGATAGCCAAGGCAGACCGGGCAGACGTTGGTGTTGGGCTCCGCCGCGAATGACGTGGCGCAACCGCAGAACATCTTCGACGCCGTCTTCAACTGGACGTGAGTCTCGAGACCGATGGAAACGATGTATTTCATGAAAACCATGACCTTTCAAGTGTGTTCAAAACACGAAGGATTTCTTCCTTGTCGATTCCAGAGGAAACAATTTTTTCGGATTCGATTCGCTGGCGAAGTTTTTCAAACGCCTTGGCAATCTGCTCGTCTGTCGCATCTTGATGGAATATCTTGAAGAAATCCAGCCAGTAGGACGCCTTGATCCCGCAAATCGGCATGGCCTTGATGCGCGACATATAGCCGTCCATGATGCCGGTGCGGGCGATTCGTCCAAAGTTGCCCCCTTTGTCGGATTTCGGCGCGTCCGTGCTTTTGTCCGCCTTCACCGGATACGGAGTGATATTGCAGGGAATGTGTATCGTGGCATCGGAATCCGTTTTTCTGAGATGTTCCCAATGATAGTTCCGATAGCGAGCGACATACCGCGCGGATTCGATGTAGGGCGAATAGATTTTGGGACGACCGGAGATGACGTTGCCGAGAACCCACGGAACCACCATGATCAGATCGGCTTCGGCGCAGGCGTTTGGGGTCTGTGTGAAGCGAAGGCTCGGCTCGCCTTCCTTTGCAATCAGGTACCAGCCCTTCAGTTCGATCCCCATGAGAGGCTGGGAGTTCAGTTGCGCGACATCGCGAAGGACGACATCGGGGAAAGTCTGCGGTTGGCGGAAGAAAGCATAAGTCTGGTAGTCGTTGTCGGGATCCCAGACGCTGCGTATTTGGTTCAATGTTTCGACAACCTGATTCTCGATCGTGGCTCCAAGCGCGGAATTGAGCGTGAAAATGTCGGTTGCGTTGATGCCTTCGATGAAAGTGTCGCTCCTGAAATGAATGGGAAGCGCGTTCAGCGCGTCCTTGACTCGCCGCCACAACGCGACATGCTCCCAATCGCTCGCGGGATCCTCACGCTTGGGCAAAGGCGGGATCGATAAGTTCATATTGGTCCTCTTCATTTTGCAGCCTCTCCACGGCGGCCTTGTAGAACGCCGGATTGATTTCAGATGCGAACGCCCGGCGGTGTAAACGCGTCGCAGACACCACGGCGGAACAGAGTCCGCCAAAAGGCTCCCAAACCGCGTCGCCTTCGTCGGAAGAAGCCTGGATGATCCGATCCAGCAAGGCAAGCGGCTTTTGATTCATGTGAATGCAACCACCTTTTGCCTTGAGGCGTTCGCGTCCCCTCACGGCCGGAACCCGCCACACGTTGGACACGCCGATGTCGCACGTAAACTTTGCACGTTGCTCCGCCCAGGCCTCGGCAGTGAGCGGCTTCTTTCCATCGACCGAGAAATAAGGTCTTCCACCAGGACGCCCATGCGTGTTGGCATACTCGCTGATCTGTTGAAACGCCTCTGGCGGAGGGAAATACCAGAGATGATCCGTTGTAAAGTACTTCCGCGTGGCAGCGTTCTTCACGCCACAAGCTTGATTCGTCAACGACAAGGGAAGCCCGCTGCGGAGCCACTCGCTGCGGAGCCAGTCGCGCAAAGGCAGCATGTCGCCGTTGGAAGGCAGCAGGTTCTTGCGGGTGTACTGCACACAGACCTCGGTCACGACCGGATACTTGCGAAGGGTCTTCGTGTTGCAATTGCCCGCGACATGCGCCATCCCCTTGTCCCAGATATGGCAGTTTCTAAACTCCCAGCCGCAAGCTTCAAGCATGCGATGGCAATTCGCCCAACCCTGCTCGGAATTCCAAAACCAAAGCGTGGCGCATGGAAGCGCACGTTCGTACCAAGCCCGGGCGTGAGGTTCATACCATTCAGCGAGGTCGTCAGGCGAATGCATTTCCCCCGGGAAACTTCCAAGCCCGTAAGGGCCATCGGCAACGATGACCGTCGGACGATCCCAGCATGGATAAAAATCAGCGGCATCGCCGAGGCAGACGACCGCTCGACCTCCAAAGAATGAATGCTTTTTCCCCGACAAACCTTTCACCGAATCGAAGCCCTTCTTCGGGAATTGTCGAAATCGACTTGAATCCACGTTTCAACGTCCCAGTCCTCAACCCGTTCGATGCGGTCGACCGCCCATCCAAGATATTCGGGAGAAAGATCGCAAGCCAGCCACTTGCGTCCAAGCTGTTCCGCGCAAACCGGCGTGGTGCCGGAACCGCAAAAGGGGTCCAGGACGGTGTCGCCCGGGTTCGACGAAGCGAGAACCAGCTTCCGCAGAAGCTCCTCGGGCTTCTGGGTTGGATGGGGCGTTTTTTCGTGCATGCCATTGCACGTGGTCGGCAGCTCGATGAAATCCTGGGGAATGTCGAGAACGTCCTTCGGTTTGGCGCCGCGCTGGTTGGGCCGCCAGCGATCATCCTTCCTCCCTTTGCCGTACTGGCTGCTGGCCGCCTGCGGATGGCTTGGGTACCGGAGGGTATGCTCGTTGTAGGGTATGCGGATGGCGTCGATGTTGAAGGTGAATTCCTTCGATTTCCGAAAATGCAGGATGCTCTCGTGGCTTCGCCCCCAGTCATTCCCGAGGTTGGCCTTGTTCTTGTAATGCCAGACGATCCAGCGGCACGACCGGAAAAACTTCGATGCCGGATGCTTGACATCAGCAAGAATCTCCGAAAAACCGCAGACAAAAAGCGTCCCGGTCGGTTTCAGCAACCGCGCAGCCTGCTCGATCCATTCAATGGAGAACTGTATGTATTTCTCCTGACTGGCAAACGTGTCCCACTCCGCCTTGCTGATGTTGTACGGAGGATCGGCGAAAACAAGATCGACGCTTTCATCTGGAAGCGTCTTCATCCAGGCGACGCAATCGCCCAGCCAAAGCTGTCCGTTTCCATGTCGATAGAACAAAACAGGGCAATTCGCGTCCACCGCATCGCCTTCCGGGATGTCGAGCACCTCGCCCCGGGTCTGCGGTTGTCCAAAAAAGACGGGGATTTCCTTTTGCCTCGTCAATTTTTGTCGGACGGTTTTTGACGCGAAAGATTCCATGTTTTTTTCTCTTAAGCCGACAGAAGCTCCTCGACACTTTTTGCCGCCCTGAACATGGCGACTTCGCCGAAGGCGGGGCCGAGGATCTGCAGGCCGACGGGAAGGCCGGCGGACGTCTTTCCGCAGGGGATCGACATGGCGCAGGTGCCCGCGAGGTTGGTCGAAACGGTGAAGATGTCGCTCATGTACGTCTTGAGCGGGTCGTCGCCCGTGTAGCCGAGCGGGAAGGCGGGCGTGGGGGCCACGGGCGCCATCATCAGGTCGCACGCGGCGAAGGCCGCCTCGTAATCGCGGCGGATCAGCGTGCGGGCCTTCAATGCGCGGGCGTAGTAGTCGTTGTAGTGGCCGCTGCTCAGGACGAACGTGCCGAGGATGACGCGGCGCTTGACTTCCGGCCCCAGGCCTTCGGTGCGGGTGCGGTCGTACATTTCCTTCAGGCCGCCTGCGGGGTCGCCGCGGCGCCGCCCGAAGCGCACGCCGTCGAAGCGGGCGAGGTTGGCCGAGCCTTCGCCGGTGGAGCAAACGTGATAGACCGCAACGGCGTACCCGGCGTGCGGCAGGCTGATCTCGCGCACGTCGGCGCCGGCCTTGGCGCAGCGGTCGATCGCCGCGCGCACCTGCGCCTCGACTTCGGGATCCATGCCGTCGATGAAGTATTCCCCGGGGACGCCGATGCGCAGCCCCTGGAGCGACGCGCCGTCGAGGCTCGCGGCGTAGTCCGGCACGGGGGCGCGGCTCGTCGTCTGATCGCGCGGATCGTGGCCGGTGATCGCCTGGAGCAGGATCGCCGCGTCCTCGACCGTCTTCGTCATCGGCCCGACCTGGTCGAGCGACGAGGCGAACCCTGAAACGCCGAAGCGCGAGACGAGGCCGTAGGTGGGCTTGACGCCGACGCAGCCGCAGAAGGACGCCGGCTGGCGGATCGAGCCGCCGGTGTCGCTGGCGAGCGAGGCGATCGCCATGCCGCCGGCGACGGCGGCGGCGGAGCCGCCGCTGGAGCCGCCGGGGACGCAATCGGGCGCGGCGGGGTTGCGCGTCTTCTGGAACGCGCTGAACTCCGTCGTCGTGCCCATGGCGAATTCGTCCATGTTCGTGCGACCGGTCGGGATGGCGCCCGCGGCCTTGACGCGGGCGACGACCGTGGCGTCGTAGGGGGCGATGTACCCTTCGAGGATGCGCGAGGCGCACGTGCAGGGCTGGCCGGCGACGTTGAAGAGATCCTTGATCGCCAGCGGGATGCCGAGCAGGTCGCCCGAAGCGCCTTCGGCGCGGCGGGCGTCGGCGGCGCGGGCCGCGGCGAGCGCGCCCTCGGCATCGACGCTCAAGTAGGCGCCGATCCCGGCGTCGCGCGCGGCAATGGCGTCGAGCACGGCCTGGACCAGCTCGACGGAGGAGAAGTCTTTCCGGCGCATCGCATCGCGCGCGGCGCGGAGGGTCAGAGTCGAAACATCGATGGCCATGGTCACTCCACAATCTTGGGCACCTTGAACTCGGCGCCGATCGTCGCGGGGGCGTTCGCCAGCACGACATCGGGATCGAGGCCCGGCTCGTTGACGTCTTCGCGGAAGACGTTCACGGCGGGCTGGCCGTACAGGGTGGGCTCGACGCCCTCGAGGTCGAGTTCGTCGAGCTTCTCGACGCAGTCGAGGAGCTTCTCGAGCCGGCCCTGGATCTCGGCCGTTTCGGCGGAGTCCAGATCGAAGTGGGTCAGCTCGCAAATGTGCGCCACGTCGATGCGGGCGGCGGGTTTGATGTCGGACATAACCAATCTTGTCAATCTTGCAATCTTGTCCAAAAAAAACGAACGGCGCGACGCGCCCTAGGCGAACTGCCGGAGGTAGCGCAGGTCGTTTGCGTAAAGCAGGCGGAGGTCGGTGATGCCGTGGCGGATCATGGCGATGCGCTCCACGCCCATGCCGAAGGCGTAGCCGTAGAGATCCTCGTCGTAGCCGATCTTCGCATAGACGCGCGGATCGACCATGCCCGCGCCGGCGATTTCGATCCAGCCGCTCTGCTTGCAGACGCGGCAGCCCGCGCCCTTGCAGAGGTGGCAGGAGAAGTCCACCTCGACGCTCGGCTCGGTGAACGGGAAGAAGTGCGGACGGAAGCGGACCTTGACGCTCGGCCCCATCATCTCGCGGGCGAAATGCGCCAGCGTGCTCTTGAGGTCGGCGAGCGACACCGGCTTCACGTCCACGTACAGCCCCTCGATCTGGTGGAAGTTCGCGGCGTGCGTGGCGTCGATCGTGTCGCGGCGGTAGCAGCGCCCCGGGTTGATGATGCGCACGGGGGGCTTGCGCCCCTGCATCACGCGGATCTGGACGGGCGACGTCTGCGTGCGCAGCAGCCGCCCGTCTTCGAGCCAGAACGTGTCGCGCGCGTCCCGCGAAGGATGGTGCGCGGCGGTGTTGAGCGCGTCGAAGTTGTTGAAGGCCGTCTCCACGTCGGGGCCGTCGGCGACGGTGAACCCGAGCTGCGCGAAGATGCGCGTCGTCTCCTCGATCACGCTGGAGACGGGGTGGAACGTGCCGAGGCCGCGCCACGTGCCGGGCAGGCTGAAGTCGAACGCCTCGGCGGCGGCGGCCGCGCCGGCGGCCGTTTCGGCCTGTCTGGCGCGGATGGCCTCGCCGACGGCTTCGCGCAGGGCGTTGAGCTCGCGGCCCATCGCGGGGCGGTCGGCCGGCGGCGTGTTCTTCATCTCCTGCATCAGCGCGGGCACCAGCCCGTTTCGCCCGAGATGCTTGATCCGCAGCGCCTCGACATCGGCGGCGGTCTTCGCCGCCGCGATCTCGGCCAGCGCGGCGGCCTTGGCTTCAACAACGTCTTGAACGGTCATTTCAGGATGATTTCGATGACGGGAACCAGGGAATCGGGCGGGATGACGGGGACCATCAACGTCGCATAGCCGTCGGGCGTGGCCTTCATGCCGCAGCTCTCCGACTTGTCCGTGAAGCGCACTTCGCTGCCGTCGTGGAGGAACTGGGCGTAGCGGATCTTTCCGGCGAGCCCGGGGAGGTGGAGGTCGCGGAACGGCCAGGAAAGCACATGGACGTAGAGCCGATTCGTCTTGGGATTGTACGTGTAGCGGCAGTTCTCGGCCTCCTCGAAGGGGGCGATGCCGCAGCCGTAGATGGCGCGAGAGTGGAACCGCATCCACTCGGCGTAGCCGTCGAGGCAGTTCATCGCGCGGGCGTCAAGGTAGCCGCGCGCCGTCGGACCGACGTTCATGAGCAGGTTGCCGCCGCGCGAGACGTGGTTGACGAGCATTTCGACGCACATCCGCGGCGTCTTCCAGCTCGCCTCGTCGCGATGGTAGCCCCACGAGCCGGAGAACGTCTGGCAGCCTTCCCAGACCGCGACGTTGCCCTCGGCGTCGAGAATGGGCTCGCTCGGCGTGAACTGCTCGGGCGTGATGATGTCGGCGGAGCCCGGCAGGTCGAGGCGGTTGTCGATCAGGATGTCCGGCTGGAGCTTGCGGACGAGCTTGACCATCTTCTCCGACTCCCAGTCGTCGCGACCCTTGCCGTCCTCGCCCGGATAGGAGAAGTCGAACCAGATGATGTCGATCTTGCCGAAGTTCGTGAGCAGCTCGGTCACCTGGTTGCGCATGTACTTCGCATAGCGGCGCATGTCGCGCCCCTTGTTCATCGCCGCGCGGTCGGGGCTGTCGCGGTAGGGGCCGATGCGGTCGAGCACGAAGTCGGGATGGTGCCAGTCGAGCAGCGAGTAGTAGAAGCCGATGCGCAGACCCTCGGCGCGGAAGGCATCGACAATCTCCTTGAGGAGATCTCGCCTGGCGGGGGTGTTGGTGGCCTTGTAGTCGGTGTATTTCGAATCCCAGAGGCAGAAGCCCTCGTGGTGCTTCGACGTCACGACGACGTATTTCATCCCGGCGGCCTTCGCGGCGGCGGCCCACGCCTTGGGGGCGAAGAGATCCGGATCGAACAGCTCGAAGTATTTCGCGTAATCTTCGGTCTTGATGCGCTCGTGGTGCTGGATCCACTCATGGCGGGCCGGCATCGCGTAGAGCCCCCAGTGGATGAACATGCCAAAGCGCGCTTTGGTAAACCAGGCCGTCCGGGGCAACTTCGCCTCCGTCGCAGGCTTTTTCATCGTTCGGGATGTTTTTTTCTCAGTCTTTTTCGTAGCCATGACGTTTCCTTGATCAAGGTTTTATTTCAAGATCAAAAATGAAGATTGAATTCTACCCTACCCCGCCAGATGAGTCAAGGCGGCAACTTGACTGGCAAGGATTCCAAATCGGCTTCCTTTCGCGCTCCATCCGGCGAGCCTCGCGTCAAAAGCCCCTGGGGTTTGGGCGGAGCGCCGTTTTCAGGGCATGCGGCGGCCGACGTCGCCTTCCCTCGACGCCTCTGCCATGACGGCTGGCTCGGGCTGGAGCTTGCGTTCCGCATGATGTCTACCCTGTGGAGAAGCGCAACTGGAATCGCCGTCCGGTCGACGGCGGCCCGCGCATGTGCAAGTCCCTTCGCATCAGTTTCGCGAGTTTTTCCTATGCCAGCTTCCTGCATCCGGCGTAGATGCGGCGCAGGACGCCACGAAAGACCACCTGCCAGAGCAGGTGGACGAGCAGCATCAGCAGATGCATGTTGGCGGCTTGCCTGTCCGATGTGCAGAACGTGTGCTCCAGCCCGAAGCCTCCGTTTTTCTCCACATTGAAATTCGATTCGATGTTCCAGCGGCGCCGACCCCAGACGCAGGTGTCGAGCGCGTCCGCTTCGCCGCGAATCCTGAAGTTGGTCACGAAGGCTCCGTTGTAGGGACGGAGTCCCTTCTCCACGCAGTGGACGACCTGGAGCTCGCGGTTGGGGAACTGCACGCGTTCAAGCCATTTCAGCTCGATCCGGCCGTCCTCGAGGTCAACGGTGGCGCGGTTCCCCTCCTCCAGCTCCATCAATGTCTTCACTTCGGCGGCCACGGCGGGATGGGAGCCTTCCTTGAAAGTCAGGATGAACATCCAGCGGTTGTCTTCGCAGATCTCGAAGACCGTCTCGCAGGCGAAGAAACTGGTCGGCCTGCATCTGCTGAAGTCGCCCGCCCTCGATCCGCCGACCTGCCGGTTCGAGGGCGACGGCAGCAGCCGCGTCGAGAGGCGCCGCGACACCGGGTTGCGATACGCCGCCGACGAAGAGCGGGTTTACATCAACGCCGTCCAGCACTTCGCGCCCGTGCCCGAAACCGTCTGGAACTTTCAGATCGGCGGCTATCAGGTCTGCGAGAAGTGGCTGAAGGATCGGCGCGGGCGGCGTCTCGAGCTCGACGACATCCGCGCCTACTGCCGAATCGTGATCGCGCTTGGCCTCACCCTCGCGTTGCAGGGGCAGATCGACGCCCTCTACCCCGAAGCGGAAAAGGCGACCTAGCGTCGGCGGCTTGCCAACAAATAAAGCAAAAACGGAGCGCCGCAGAGCGAGGTGATGACGCCGACGGGGATTTCGGCCGGGGAGACGAGGGTGCGGGCGACGGTGTCGCAGGCGAGGAGGAAGACGCCGCCGGCCGCGAGGGAGGCGGGGACGAGGCGGCGGTGCAGGGGGCCGAGCGCGAGGCGGCAGACGTGCGGCACCATCATGCCGACAAAGCCGATGGGGCCGCACTGCGAGACGACGGCCGCCGTCATGAGCGACACGGCGAAGAAGAGCGCCGTGCGGACGCGCTCGATGCTGACGCCGCGCGCGCCGGCATGTTCGTCGCCGAGGGTCAGGATGTCGAGTTCGCGCGTGAGCGGGAGCGCCGTCGCGAGGCCGATGGCGAGCGCGGGCGCGATGCGGAGGGCGTCTTCGAAGCCGGTGACGAACACGCCGCCCATCATCCAATGGAGCGTGTTGATGGTGTTTGCCGGGTCGCTCACGTATTGCAGCAGCATGATGAGGCTGGAGAAGAGGAAGCTGCAGGCGACGCCGGCGAGCAGGAGCGTCGTGGCGTCGGCGCGGCGTTTCAGGCGGAACGTGCCATAGACGATGGCGATGGAGAGCAACGCGCCGAGGAACGCGCCGGTCTGCACCGACACGGTTTGCGAAAACGCGCCCGCGAGGCCAAACTGCATCGCCACGACGGCGCCGAGCGAGGCGCCGCCGGAGACGCCGAGGGTGTAGGGCGTGGCGAGGGGGTTGCGGAAAAGCGCCTGGAAGACGAGCCCCGCCAGCGCGAGCGAACTGCCGGCGAGAAAGGCCATCACGCAGCGGGGGAGGCGGAAGTTCAAGAAGAGGTTGGCTTCGGTGCCGGTGGGGTCGTTGAACAGTTCGTTCAACAGCGTCTTCAAGGGGCTGCCGATCAAGGCCGCCGCCGCCGTCGCCAAGGCGAAGACGCCCGCCAGCGCCAGCGCCGTCAGGGCGATGCGACAGCAGCGTTCGGACGCTGCCACGGGCGCGTCGAGGGGCGGCGGTGGTGGCAGGGTCTCGACACTGCCACGCGACGGGGCGGCGGCGGGCGTCGCGGGTGGCAGGGCGATGGGGCAGCCGAAGAGCGCGGCGAGCGCGTCGGGCGTCATGGCTTCGTCCGCCGGGCCGTCGAGCACGAGGCGTCCGCCGCCGAGGCCGAGGATGCGGCAGTCGTCGGCGCGGGCGCGGACGAGGTCGTGCGTCACGGTGACGACCGTGACGCCGCGATGGCTGCGCAGGCGGCGGATGACGGCGGCGAACGCTTCCTGCCCGGCGGGGTCGAGGAAGGTGAAGGGTTCGTCGAGCAGGAGCACGGGCGCTTCCTGCGCGATGGCGGCGGCGAGCAGCGTGCGCTGGCGCTCGCCGCCGGAGAGAGTGTCGAAGCGGCGGTCGGCGAAGGCGGCGGTGCCGGTCAGCGCGAGGGCGTCGGCCACGGCCTGGCGGTCGGCGGCCGACGCGGGTTCGAACAGGGTGAAGTAGGGGTAGCGGCCCGTCATGACGAGCTCGCGCACGGTCATGGCGGATTCGAGGCCTTGCGACTGCGGGAGGAAGGCGATTTGCCGCGCCAGCTCGCGGCGGGAGAGGGTCGCCGTGTCAATGCCGTGCAGAAGCACCGAGCCGGCCAGTGGCTTGAGCAGGCCGGCGATGCAGCGCAGCGCGGTGGACTTGCCGGCGCCGTTGGGGCCGACGAGGGCGACGTGCTCGCCGGGGGCGATGTCGAACGAGAGGTTTTGAAACACCGTGGGAGCGTCCGCACCCCGCCACCCGAAGGCGAGCTTGCGGACGGCGATGGCGGGGGTTGTCGTTGTCGGACTTTCCGGCGCGGGACTCATTGCGCCAGGATCATCACGACGCCGCCGGGGAAGTGGCGTTCGGCGCGCAGGAGGCGGCCTTCGGCGTCGTACTGGACTTTGATCACGCTGCCGCCGCTGGCGGGGTATTCGCGCAGGCCGCCGTCGATCCTGGCGGGTGCGCCGAGGATCGCCTCGGCGTCGGCCAGGGCCATGCCTGCGGCGAGATCCTTGAGCGACTGCGGCGTGGCGACGCCGCCCGCGCCGTCGTCCTTCCCGAAGCGCACGGTGCCGAGCGGCACCTTGTCCTTGGGCGTGTCGAGCCGGACGGCCAGGGTCTGGCGCGTTTCGTCGGGGCGGCCCCAGTTGGTGAAGATCGTCGCGGTGACCGTCGCCGGCCCCAGCACGGTCTGCTGGTGGGAGGCGAAGTAGCTGCAGAGGACGCTGTAGTCGCCTGCGGGCGCCTTGGCGATCAGGTATTCCTCGGGGCCGTAGCCGTCGGTGACGTCGCGGGAGACGAGGCCGCCGCGCGTGGTGCGGTTGTGGCCGTAGAAGGCCTC
>JBMNOD010000077.1:0-16732 GCA_050942875.1 Kiritimatiellia bacterium | reverse complement strand
CGTGCATGGGCAACCGATGTCATCGGTGAAATCAACCAATGGCTTTCGACTCGTTCCCTCGTTGTCCGTTCCGCAGGCGGAGAGTGGGGCGTTGCAGCCCAGGACGAGGCGAACACGCTGTTCCCCGACGTCTTGCTCTTTGGCGACATGAAGCGCGCCGCCGTCCTACAAGGCTGGGAACTCAAGATGCCAGACACGCCCATTACGGACGAAGCGTTCATTGAAAACGCACGGAAAAAGGCATTGCGTCTTGGGTTGAATTCGTTTTTGCTCTGGAACGCCACGGAAGCCGCACTCTACGATTGCGATGAAACACGTTGCCACATCGTCAAGACATGGCATTGCAACAGCTTGAGGTCAAGGGAGGATGTCAGGGAGCGCGCAGGCGAATGGCGCTCGATGTTGCACGAAATCCTCGAAGGAGTTTGCGCTTATTTGAACGGCGTCGATTCCACCAGGCAAAAGCCTTTGCCGGAAAAGTTGGCCGAGGTCGTTTCCGCTGTTCTCACGCAAACCGTCGGAATGGTTGCAGATGCCGCAGCCGCAAAATACAAGCAGTCCCGACAGTGGAGGGCACGCGTCGATTCCTGGTGGATGGAAACACGTGCCGCCCATTGCGGAGACAAGGTGGACTTGAAGCCGTCCGAGCGATTCCAGATGCTTGCATCCGAGCTGTTGTTGCACTGGATCCACCGATTTTTATTTGCCCACTACCTCAAGCGGTTTGCCCAAGAAGCCATCGGCGTCGAGAGACTGACGGGGACGAGCTCCTTGCAGGATGCCGAACAGTTCTTCGCGGCCCTTTCAAGCAAGCGGGACTACGCCCAGGTTTTCCGCACGCGCCCAGGAGCGGAAATCATTCCAAAGGCGGCTTGGCAAACGCTGACGACGTTCAACGGGTTTTTGAATACGATTCATCTGCCGACGATTGACCAGGATTTGCTTCAAGAGTCCCTGCAAAGCGTCACGAGAGCAAGCCAGCGCAAATTGGCCGGCCAATTTTGCACACCGATCCCATTGGCTCGTCTGCTGGTTTCACTTGCCGTTGACGACCTTGAAAAACCCGTGCTGGATCCTTGTTGCGGCACCGGAACGATCGCAAGGGCCGTGCTGGATAAAAAAATCGAAACAGGCGTTTCTCCAATGCAGGCAATCCGGACAACCTTCGCGTCAGACTTGCATGTCATGCCGTTGCAGTTCGCAACCGTGTCGCTCGCGCTTGGCGACACGCCATTTGAAACGATCCGCACCTTCCAACACGACGCCCTGAAGTTGAAAACCGGCATGCCGATTCAATTTGTGGACGCGCGAACGGGCAACGCTTTTACGGAAAATCTCGCCGAAATCCCCTGCATTGTCATGAACCCGCCATTCGTGCGGTTTGAAGATTGGTTTGATGTTCCCGCCGTACAGAAGCTCAACAAAAAAATCAAGGAATCAACAGGGGTGGAAATCGACCCGAAGGCGGATTATTTCGTTCCCGTCGTACTTTCGGCCAGCCAAATGCTGCCCCCTGGAGGACGATTGGGCGCAATCTTTCCAAATTCCTGGCTTGGAACTGCCTGGGCTGAAAAATTCCGAAAGCAGTTGAATGAACTGTTTTTGATTGAAACGATTGCCGTTTCAGGAAAAGGCAGATGGTTCAAAGACGCGAAAATTGTCACGACCCTCGTCATCCTTCAGAAACGAAAGCCAAACGAAAGCAAGCAGGATTCCGATGAAACCGAGTTTATCGTCACCAATGAGGAGATTGACGCATGGAAGCCCGCTTTGGCGAGTCAAATGCTCGCCTGCAATCCCAACGCGACATGCCATTCGCTCACTCGTACAAAGCTGAATTCTGCCCGCATGCGGGAATTGGAGCAATATGGCTTGGGTTGGAATGCGTTTTTTGCGGATCTCTCATGGTGGAGCCACCTTGAAAAAGCACTTGTTCCCGTAAAAGACCATTTCACCATCGCACGCGGGGAGCGCAGAGGCTGGGATGCACTTTTCTACCCTCCCGAAAGAAGCGGGATAGAACCCGAGTACCTCCAGCCCGTGCTAAAGACATCCGCCTCCGTCAAGCGGCTCGATGCAAAGCCAGACGCCCATGCGTTCTGTTGTTCCGCCCCAATTGACGAATTGCAGAATCTCGGCCACCACGGAGCAATGGCTTGGATAAAGAGATTCGAACAAGCGGTAAATGAAAAAGGACGCCCCCTTTCCACCGTCCTGAAACAACCCGGCAAACTCTGGTATGAAATGCGTCCTGATGCCGTCGCCGATCTCGCCATCTCCATCAATCCAGGCAATCGGTTGTTCTTCATTCGCTTGACCCCCCGCGCTTTCACCAACCAACGGCTCACGCGGCTTGTTGCAAACGCAACAACGGACGTTGATTTGTGCCATGCCCTGCTTTGCTCACTGACCGGATGCCTTTATTTGGAGGCCATTGGTTTTGGAAGAGGACTTGGCGCACTGGATCTAAGCGCATCCCGGCTTCGCAACAACCTCTGGATGCTTGATCCCGCCCGTATCGCTCCATCAGACCGCACACGAATTTTAACCGCGTTTTCAACACTGAAAAACCGAGATGTCATGGATTTCGAAGACGAAGTCATGCGCACGGATCGCCAGACATTTGAAACAACCGTTCTCGATGCGTTTGGATTGAATGACTGGAAAGGCCAGATTCAAAAGACTGCGCTCGACTTGCATCGAATTCGGAACGCCGCTAACTTACACTCAAGAGAGAAGGAAACATGAAAAACATCACCAATGTCACACTCGTCGGCGTCGGAGGCCAAGGCATCATCCTGACCAGCGACATCCTCGCCCGCGCCGCCGCCCTCTCGGGCTTCGACGTCAGAAAGAGCGAAATCCACGGCATGTCCCAGCGCGGCGGCAGCGTCTCGAGCCAGGTGCGCTTCGGCAAGACCGTCCACAGCCCGATCGTCCCCGACGGCGAAACGGACTTCCTCGTGGCGTTCGAGCTGCTCGAAGCCATCCGCTGCTTCCCCATGCTCCGCGCCACCGGCTCGGCGGTCGTCGACCGCCGCGACATCGTCCCCCTCACCGTCTCCAGCGGCATGCAGCCGGGCGTGGACGACCGCGACGGCCTCGTCGCGAAGCTCTACGGCGACCGGGCGCGCCTCGTCGACGCCTCGACGATCGCCGCCGAAATCGGCAACGTCCGCACCGCCAACCTCGTCCTCGCCGGCGCGCTCTCGCGCCTCCTCCCGTTCGAGGTCGAGGCCTGGCACGAAGCCATGCGCAGCCGCATCAAGGAATCCCTCGTCGCCATCAACCTCAAGGCCTTCGCGGCCGGACGCGGCGAGTGAGCGAATCCTTGTCAAGACAAGCGCAGTTGTGGCATAATGCGGGCGGAGTCTTGAGATGAATTTCGCCCGACCTGAACTACTGCTTCTGCTTTGGCTGCTGCCCCTTCCCTTCCTGATGATTTTCTGGATGCGGAGGAGGCGCCGCCGCCGCGCCACGCGCATCATCCACCCGAACGCCCTGCGCAAAACCGCCCGCGAGACGTCCGACACCGTCGCCCGCCTCCAGCTCGGGCTCTGCGCCGCCGCGATGGCGCTGCTCGTCGTCGCCGCCGCCGGGCCGCGCTGGGGGCTGCGCGAGGAAATCGTCCTCGGCAGCGGGCGCAACGTGCTCATCCTGCTCGACGTCTCGCGCTCCATGCTCGCGACCGACGTCCGCCCCAACCGGCTCGAACGCGCCAAGGCCGACCTGACCGACCTGCTCGCCGAACTCGAAGGCGACCGCGCCGGCATCATGGCGTTCCGCTCCGGCGCCGTCCTGCTCTGCCCGTTCACCACCGACCTCGCCTTCCTCAACCAGACGCTGGCCGGCATCGGCATCGACTCCGCGCCGCGCGGCGAAACGGACATCGGCGAGGCGATCGACGCCGCCATCAAGGCCTTCGAGGAACTCGGCGCCGACCACAACGCGATCATCCTCATCTCCGACGGCGAGGACCTCACCGGCCAGGCCGCCGCGAAGGCCGCAAAGGCCGGCGAACGCGGCATCCCCATCTTCTGCGTCGGCATCGGCGGCACCGGGGGCTCGACGATCCCCGCCACCGACAGCGCCACCATGAAGTACCGCGGCGAAGCGGTCGTGACGCGGCTCGACAACGAAACGCTCATGGCCATCGCCACCGCCTCGCGAGGCGCCTACATCCCGCTCGCCACGGCCGCCACCGGGCGCAACACCCTCGGCGGCGTCTACAACCGCCACGTCCGCCAGATCGCCGCCCAGGAAATGCAGGAAATGCGCGAATCGCGCCTCGTCGAGCACTTCCAGCTCTTCCTCGTGCCGGGCGTCATCCTCCTGCTCGTCGCCGCCGCGCTGTCCAGCGGACGCCCGGCGGGCCGCCGACCGCCCGTCCAAACCGCCGCCGCCCTGCTCCTCCTCGCCCTCGCGGCAGGCGCAGGCGCACAGACAAATGAAACCACCTCGACGCCCGCCCAGGCCATCGCCGCGTCCGCCGAAAGCGCGCGGGACACCGCGCGGCGGGCGCAAAAAGCCTGGCGCAAAGGCGACTACGCCGACGCGGCGAAAGCCTACGAACAGGCCATCGCCCTCGGCCAGGCCGATCCCGAACTGGCCCAAAGCATGCGCTTCAACGCCGCCCTCGCCTTCCTCAAGGCCGGCAACGCCGGCAAGGCGGCGGAGCTCTTCCGCCAGGCGGCGGCGACCGACGGCAACGCCGCAGGCGCCGACGCCGCCGAAGGCCTCGGCGTCGCCTTGTTCCGCGCCGCCGAAGCCCTCGCCGCACTGGAACCGGAAGCCGATGCCCCCGGCGCCGAACCCGCGCCCAAGCGAAACCTCGCCGCCGAACAGCTCGAGCTTTTCGAGGAAGCCGCCGCCGCGTTCCAGGACGCGCTGCGCGGGCTTCCCGAAAGTCCCGAGCGCAACGACAACCTCCAGGCGGCGCTCGCGCGAATCCCCGAGCTGCGCGAAAAGGCCCGCACGGAGGCCATCCTCGCCAAATACGGCGACATGCCGCCCGAACAGCTCGTCCCCAAGATGCTCGAGATGCAGCGCGCCGCGTTCGCCCAGGCCGCAAACGGCTTCACCAACGCCTCGCCCGACCGCATCGCCCAGCTCGAACAGACGGCGACCCGCCAGCAAGAGGTCGCCGACCTCTGGATGCCGCTCCACGGCAAGATGGCCGACGCCGTCAGGCAATCCACGACGAACGAGAACCTCGTCGCCGATTTCATCTACCATCTCGACGCCGCGAAAAGCCAGGCCGAAAGCGCCGTCGGCGCGCTGGAAAACCTCGACCCCGGCGCGCTCGACGCCATGCGCGCCGCCGAAACGGAATCGATGCGGCTCCTCGCCATGACCACCCCGCCGCCCGTCGTCCTGGCCGAGGCCATCCGCTCCCAGAGCAACGCCCTCGCCCGGGCGCTCGACCCCTCCGCCATCCGCAAGCCCCTCGAAGAACAGCAGATGACGAGCGGCCTCTTCCGGTTCTTTTCGGAATCCTACGGCCCCTGGCTCGACCAGCAGGCCGGCCAGCCGATGCCGCCGCCGCCCGGCCAGGAAGGCGCCGCGGCCACCAACGCATTCGACCTTTCCGCCGAAGTCCGAAAGCTGATCGACGACCTCGTCGCCAAGACGCTCGGCACCCACGCCCTCGTGCAGATGGACGTCGCCCCGGCCGACACCACGCTCGCCGGCAAGTCCCGCCTCAACGCCGAACAGGCGCTCAAGGACATGCTCCACATCCAGGAGCTCCTGCCCAAGCCGCCCCAGCAGCAGCAGCAAAAACAGCAGCAGCAACAACAGCAACAGGAAAAGCAGGATCAGCAGCAGTCCCAGGGCCGGCAAGGGGAACAGCCGCCCAGCGACGACGAGCAGCAGCAGAAGCAGGAGCCGGAAGACGCCCAGCCCGAACAGGAACCCGAAAGCCAGGACGCCGAATCGCAGCCGCAGGAACCACAGGAAGACCCTGCCGAGACGGCCGAAGCCGAGCAGCAAGCCGCCGATCAAAAGGAGGCCGAGGCCATCATGGCCAGGATTCTCGAACAAGAGAAGCAGCGCGAAAACGAACGCCGCAAGCACGACCGCAGCCTCCCGCCCCGCGTCGGCGAACGCGACTGGTAGCGGCAACTCCCGCGTCCGGCCACCCCCGCAAAAACTCCCACGTCCGACCACCCCCGCAAAAACTCCCGCGTCTGGCCACCCCCGCAAAAACTCCCGCGTCCGACCACCGCGTGGTCGGACGATCGCGTGGTCAGACGATCGCCTGGATCGCGCCGACCAGTTCGTCCTTGCGCTGGACGCCGACGTACTGCTTGACGACCTCGCCGCCCTTGAACAGCAACAGCGTCGGGATGCTCTGGACGCCGAACTTCGCGGCGGTCGCGGTGTTCTCGTCGATGTTGATCTTGGCGATCACGGCGGCGTCGCCGACGGTCTTCGCGACATCGTCGAGGATCGGCCCCTGCATGCGGCAGGGTCCGCACCACGGCGCCCAGAAATCCACCAGCACCACGCCGCTCTTCACCAGATCCGCGAACTGGGCGTCGTTGACTTCCTTGACATTTGCACTCATGAGTTGACTCCTTGTATTTGACTTGGAAATTGGAAAATTGGAAATTCGGTGGAGGGTCCGGCGGGAACGCTCCCGCCGGACGCTCGATGACACAGGGTTTACAGCTCGGGGGACTTCTTGAAGGTCATGAACCAGTCCACGACGCGCACCCCTTCCTCCTTCGTCTCGACGCGCTCCTTGGCCGTGCCGCAGGAGCCCGGCGGCGGGACGATGACGTCGTCGCCCGGATTCCAGTTGGCCGGCGTCGCGATCTGATGCTTGTCGGCCGCCTGCATGGCGACCAGGAGGCGCTTGATTTCGGGGATGTTGCGGCCCGTGGATGACGGGTAGTAGAGAATCGTGCGCACCACGCCCTGGGGGTCGATCACGAACACCGCGCGAACGGCCGAGGTCGTGCTCGAGCTCGGATGGAGCATGCCGAAGGCCTTGGCGACCTGCATCGAGAGGTCGGCGATGACCGGGAAGTTGACCTCGACGCCCTTCATGCCGTTGAACTCGATCTTCTCCTTGATCGTGCGAAGCCAGGCGATGTGGCTGTGGATGCTGTCGATCGACAGGCCGATCAGCTTGCAGTTGAGCGCCTCGAACTCCTTCTCCATCGACGCGAACGTCATGAACTCGGTCGTGCAGACCGGCGTGAAGTCGGCGGGGTGGGAGAAGAGGACGACCCACTTGCCCGCGTAGTCCTCGGGGAAGTTGATCATGCCTTGCGTGGTCTCGGCCTTGAAGGCCGGCGCCTTGTCCCCGATCAGGGGCATCTTGTATTCTTCGCTCATAATGAACCTTTCTTTCTTTTTGGGATTGAACGTTATGCTTTTGTTGAAAAAACAGTCAGGTGAATGACGCTTTTACTGTAGCAAGCCCCGTGCCAACAGGGAGGAAAAAATCTATCCAGCTGCATTCCAACAACTTACTTAATGTCACACCGAAAAACCATTTCGTTTGCAAATTCCGCAAATGCAACGCGTCGCATTGCATTTGCAATGCAACCTCCTCCCCCGCCGCCCCTCCGAATCCCGCCTGCACGCCCCGGTAGTGCGCTACACGGGCTTTTGATCGCCGGCGGAGAAGAGGATCTGGCCGGAGGAAGCGTCGATGATGCTGAAGGACTCGGCCTGGCGCAGGGGGTCGCTCTTGAACGAGAGTCGGCCCTTGTAGTCGGCCTGGAGCTCGCGGAGCAGTTCCTCGTCCTCTGTGCGCAGGCGGTCGAACACGGCGGGATGGACGCAGATCTGCAAATCCGTCTCCTTCTTTTCCGCGCTCAGCAAACGGATCAGCGAGCCAAGCCGACGCTGGATGTCCACGCTGAGCTGGAGCGAGGACTTGATGACCCCCTTGCCATTGCAGTACGGGCAGGTCTGGTGCATCTGCGAGAGCAGGCTTTCCTCGAACCGCTGGCGCGTCATCTCCAACAGTCCGAGATCCGAGATCGGCATCACATTGGTGCGCGCCTTGTCGCGGCGCAACGCGTTCTTGAGCGCCTTGTAGACCTGCTGCTGGTGCTTGCGCGACTTCATGTCGATGAGGTCGATCACAACGAGGCCGCCGATGTTGCGCAGACGCATCTGACGGGCAATCTCGACGACCGCCTCGAGGTTGACCTCGAGGATCGCCTCCTCTTGCGAGCCTTTGCCCTTGTGGCGCCCGGTGTTGACATCGACCGCGATGAGCGCCTCCGTCTCGTCGATGATCAGGTAGCCGCCGGAAGGCAGCGCGATCTTGCGGCGGAAGGCCTCCTCGATCTGCCGCTCGACGCCGTAGTGGTCGAAGATCGGATAGTGACCCTCATAGAGCTGCGCAAGATTTCGCGCATGGCGGGAGATGCTGGACGCCTCCTTGCGCACGCGCTCGTAGACCTCGGGGTCGTCGATGATGATCCGGTCGACGTCCTCCGTCATCCAGTCGCGCACGACGCGCATCACCAGGTCGGGCTCCTCATAGACGCAGCACGGGGCGGGCTGTTCGGCGATCGCCTTCTTCATCTCGTTGTAGCTGTTGAGCAGCACGCGCAAATCGCGCACAAACGAGGACTTGGATGCGCCCGCGCCCGCCGTTCGCACAATCAGGCCGCAGTCCTCGGGAACAAGCTTCTCGAGACGGTCGAGGATCTTCTTGAGCCGCTGGCGCTCGGCGGCGTCGCCAATCTTGCGGGAGACGCCGCGCAGCGTCCCGCCCGGCATCAGCACAAGGTACCGACCCGGGATCGAGAGGCTGGCCGTGACGCGCGGCCCCTTCGTGCCGATCTGCCCCTTCGAGACCTGGACGGTCACGACGCTCCCGACAGGGAAACGCTTGGCGATCTCCTCGTTGGAGAAACGCTTGCCGCGGGACTTGCGACGTCCGCCGCCGCCGCCGTCACCGCGAACGGTGTCGTCGTCGAGCAGCGAGTCGTCGTCCGGATTCATGTCCCAATAGTGCATGAACGCATTCTTCTTCATGCCGATGTTGACGAACGCGGCCTGGAGGTCGTTTTCAAGATTTTGGATGCGACCCTTGAAAATCGACCCGATGAGCCGTTCCTCGGTGGGGTGTTCCACCTGGAACTCCTCCATGCGTCCATTCTCGAGCACGGCGACGCGCGTCTCGAGCTTTTCGGCATTGACGATGATTTCGCGGTTGAGATGACCGCTGGCTCTCGTGATCCACTTAAGCTTGAACAGTTTTTTGATGGGCATGATTGAATGGCCTTCCTGACTTGATCACGGCGAATGGCGCCCTTTTCCCGAGCCGCCGCCGTGAATTGCCACGCTCTGCACGAGACCGAGCAGAGCCATGGTCGATAGGGTGAATGAACCTCCGTAGCTGACAAGCGGCAGCGGAATGCCCGTAATGGGCATCTTGCCGATCGTCATCGCCACGTTGATGAAAATGTGCGTGAAAAGGAGCGCCGAAACGCCCGTGCAGATGAGTCGTCCGGCTGGGTCCCGGCAAAGCAGGCCGGTCGTGACAATGCCGCCCAACAGCCCGATGTAAAGCCCCAGCAGGACAACGCTCCCCGCAAAGCCCGTCTCTTCCGCTATGACGGAATAGATGAAGTCGGTGGACGACACGGCGCGGGGCAGATAGCCGAGGATGTTCTGCCGCCCTTTGAGATAGCCTTTGCCCCAACGCCCGCCCGATCCCACGGCGATCTCGGACTGGCGCTTGTTCCAGCCTGCGCCCAACGGATCGCGATCTGGATAGACGAAGACGAGGATGCGCTTCTTCCAATGCGGGAACATGACGCGATCGACGACGCTTTCGACGCGCTCGCGCGGCTCCGGCGGAAGCTTCTCGGGCAGCACCGCCGCCATGAAAAACACGCCGACGAGGATAAGGCCGGCAAGCACCATCGCCAGCAGCGAACGCGGTGCGCACCCTGCCACGAACGCCATCGCCAACGCCGTCGGCACGAGCGACAACGCCGTGCCAAGGTCCGGCTGCATCATGATCAACGCTGCGGGAACTGCCGCCGCGCCGAGCACAATGAGCAATTTGCCAAAATTGTTTCGCAAATTCGTGCCCGTCAACAGAAACGCCATCATCGGCATCACCGAAAACTTCGCAAACTCCGAAGGCTGGAAGCCGAACAACCACCGCTGGGCCCCAAGCCTCTCCGTGCCAACTCCGGGAATCATGACGAGCACCAGCGCCACCAGCGTCACCAGATAGGGCGCCCAGGCCCAGTCGCACCACTTGCGATAATCCACCCGCGCCACAAGGAAATGGAGCACAAGCCCGGCGGGGATCCATTTGCGGATCATGTCAAGGTAGAGAAACTGCGTCCGATCCGTGCGAATCGCCGTGGCGCTGCGGATGAAGACCACGCCGACGGCCAGCAGCAGCAGCATGCAGACGAACACCACCCAGTTCAACCTCGGGACGGGGCGGCCTGAGACGGCCTCGCGGCGAGCGCCGGGGAAGAGATTCTTGAACTTCATTCGCCCTCCCCTTCTGCGGTCTCGCCATCCGCGTTCTCAAAAAGAATCCCGACATCGTCCGGGCCTGGTTCCTCAGGAATCGACTCCTCGACGACGACCGGCTTCGGCTCGACCGGCTCCTCGCCATGGAGCTTCGCCAGGATCCGGTGCGCAATGCGCGCCGCCGTCTGCCCGCCCGCGTCGGAATCCTCCGCCACCACGACCATCGCGTAGCGCGGCTGCTCGACGGGGGCGAAGAGCGCGAACCAGGCGTGCTTCTTGCGCTCGCCGTTCTCGTAGTACTCCGCCGTGCCCGTCTTGCCGGCGGCGCGCACGCTGCGAATGGCGGCGCGCCGGCCCGTGCCGTGCGGCGCGTGGACGACATCCTCCATGCCGGCCTTGACGATCGCCAAATCCCGCGGGCGCCAATCCACCCGCCCCGACAGCTCCAGCCGCTCCTGCACGCCGGCGCCATCGCCGCGGTCGCGCAGCAGGCGGGGCTTGGGGACGCGCCCGTCGAGGCCGATCGTCGCGACCATCACGACCGCCTGGAGCGGCGTGACCGACAGCAGCCCCTGGCCGATCGCGATGTTCGCCGTGTCGCCGCCGCGCCAGCCCTCGCGCATGCGGCGGCGCTTCCAGGCGGTGGAGGGCAGAATGCCCTCGGCCACGGGAATGCCGATCGACGGCGCCTGGCCGAAACCCATCATCGCGCAGTCATCGTGCAACCGGGGTTCGTAGCCGAGCTTCATCCCCATCGAAATGAAGTAGGGATTGCAGGAGACGGCGATCGCCCGGCGCATGGACAAATCGCCATGCCCGTAACGGCTTGAACAGCGAATCGTACGCGGCCCGACGCGGATCGAGCCCACGCATGTGTAAATGGCGTCGGGATCGACGACGCCCTCGCGAAGCGCGGACAAGGCCACAACCGGCTTGAAAATGCTGCCGGGCGGATAGATGCCGCTCAATGCGCGGTTCACCAGCGGGCGAGAAGGGTCGGCGAGCAGACGCCGCCACAACGCGTTCGGCAGACTCGGCACAAACGCCATCAGATCGTAACGCGGCGCCGTCGCCGCGACAAGCAGGTCGCCGCTCGTGCAATCGAGCACCAGCGCCGCGCCCCGGTTGTCGCCAAGCGCGGCTTCCGCCTCCGCCTGCAAGTCGGCGTCGATCGTCAGCACGATGTCGCGCCCCGGCACGGGCGGGCGACCCGGGATCACCTCGTGCTTGTACCCCACGGCGTTGACGCGGATGAGATGGCCGCCACCGCGGCCTGCGAGATCCGCGTCGCACGCCAGCTCGACGCCATCGCGCCCCGCCAGATCGGGCAGGTAGAAGTTGTAGTCCTCGTTCTCCTCGCTCAGCCCGTCCTCCTCGCGCGCCTCGTGCGGCTGGCCGGAACCGACGTAGCCGATGATGTGGCAGGCAAGGTCGTGGTGCGGATAGAAGCGCTCGGCCAACGTGTGTATCTCGGTCCCGGGCAGCGCGCCGGGCCACTCCGCGAGCCGCGCCATCTGCTGCTCATTAAGCCCCTTGAACGCAAACAACGGAATCGCGCGGCGCCGATGCAGGTGGTTCCAAATGCCGTCGCGTTCGACCTCCCGCGGCTTCCCCACGATTGCCGACACCTCGTCGAGCAAGGCGTCCACGCGATTGACGGTGTTGGACCACGGGCCGGACTCGCGCAACTCCTCAATGTAGAACGCGACGCAGTACGACGGCCGATTGTCGGCCAGCACGACGCCGTTGCGGTCGAGGATGCGGCCGCGCGTGGCGGGCTGGCGGACGCGCCGGAAGCTCGTGGCGTCCTGGGCGTCGGAGTACAGGCCCGCGTCCACCACCTGGATGCGGTGGAGGCTCGCAAGCAAGTTCAAGAGGCCGAGAAGCATCACAACGCCGAGAATGGCGAAGCGCAGCCGCTCGGCGTCAAGTCGAGCGCCAGCTGTACGTATCGCCTTCATCTGCAAGTCCCGCGTTTCCGCATAAAACATCCCAACGGCGCGTCAGCGTGGCCACAATGCCACCGGCGATGCCGGCGACGACTGCGGCCAGCGCGACACGCGCCGCGACAAAAAGCAGGGGCGGCATCGAAAACCGCCCGTCAAAAGCCAGGGCGGCGCCCTGGAGCGCCTGAAGCAGCGCGCCGGCGCCCGCCGCCGCCACCATGCAAGAGACGACGCCCTCCGAGAGCTGCTTGCGCAGCACCGTCAGGCAAAACGCCGCAACCACCGGAAACGCCACGAAGGAGAGGCCGTAGGGGAGGTTCCCCAGCCCGTCGTCCACGATGCCGCACCACACGGCCGACACCATCGCCGACCCGGCGCCGCGGCGCATCGCGTAGTAGATCGGCACGCCGAGAAGGAACGGCGCCTTGACGTACAGCCCCGGCACCGGCGGGCAAATCGACTGCGCGGCCGTCGCCAGCACGACCGCCACCGCCATCACCAGCGCCGTCTTCCAGAACCGCATCTTCATCGCCGCCCTCCCCTGCCCGGAGCGGGCGCGGCGGACGCCGACGGATGCCGCGCCAGGACGAAGACGCGATGCAGCGACGCAAAATCAACGTATGGCGCGACGAGGGCGCGCTGGTAGAGCCGCGTCGAATCGGGACTCGTCGACTGGATCTCGCCAACGGGGATTCCGGCGGGATACACGCCGCCCAGCCCGCTCGTGACGACCCGCGCCCCGGGGCGGATGTCGACCGCCTTGTCGAGATACGCCAGGCTCAACGGCTCCACGACGTGAAGCAGCTCCAGCTCGTTCGATGCGCGCTGGATGCCTCCTCCCACCACAATGCCACGCGCACCGGGGGCCTCGCCCTCGACGACGCAGGCCACCTTGCTGTTGGCATCGGGGAGCAGCAGCACGTCGGCCGTGTCGTCCGTCACGCGAACGACGCGCCCGACAAGCCCTGCGGCGGCCACAACCGGCGCATGGGCGTGAACACCGCTGCTGCTGCCCTTGTCGAGGCGGATCTCACGCCACCAGCCCCCGGAATCGCCCCGCGAAAGCACGTCGGCGCAAATGGTGTCGGGACGCGCCGACACCAGCCCCAGCGCGCCACGCAGTTCGTCAACCTCGCGCACGACCTGCCCATGGCGCAGCAGGCTCGCGCGGAGCGTCTCGTTCTCGTCTTCAAGCTGCTGGATGCGCTGCCGGATTTCGACGGAATCCCCCAGCGCTTGCGAGAGACCCGAGACGGCATTGCGAATCGTCAACGCAAAGCGTCCGTAGGGGGCGTTGGCATCGCGTACCGCCACTGCCAGCCGGCCGCGCAGGACGGAATGGAGCCCAAGCAGGAGAAGCGCCGCGACGACCGCCGCTGCGATTCCAAACCAAGGCCTAGCTCTCTTCAATGTGTTTCCGTTTCTGGCGGCGAGGGTATCCAGTCCGATGCGAACATCCGGCTGCGGAAACGCGTGGAGAATTTGACGGGAGCGAATCTCCCGGCGAAGACGCTAATGCGAAGAACCGCTGACGGAGACCTCCGCCAGCCAGTCGAGCTCGTTGAGCACGACGCCCGTCCCCTCGGCCACCGCCGTCAGGGGATCGTCCGCCATGTGGACCGGCAGCCCGGTCGTGTCGGCGATCAGCCGATCAATGCCCGTCAGCAACGAGCCGCCGCCGGCCAGGACCATGCCGCGATCCACAAGATCCGCGGAAAGCTCCGGCGGACACTTCTCGAGACAGATGCGGATCGAGTCCACAATCTGCGACACAGGCTCTTGAAGAGCCTCGCGGACTTCATCGGAACTAATGGTCAGGGTCTTCGGAAGCCCCGCCACAAGATCGCGCCCCTTCACATCCATCACCTTTTCCTCGGGCAATGGATAGGCGGAGCCGACCTTGATCTTGAGCTCCTCGGCCGTTCTTTCGCCAATCATCAAATTATACACGCGCCGCATGTACTGCACGATCACGTTGTCCATTTCGTCGCCGCCGACGCGGACGCTTTTCGCGTAGACAATGCCGGCAAGGGAGATCAGAGCCACGTCCGTGGTGCCGCCGCCGATGTCGACGATCATGTTGCCCGCAGGTTCCTGGACGGGAAGCCCCACCCCGATCGCGGCCGCCATCGGCTCCTCGATCAGATAGACGTCCCTCGCACCCGCGCGCTCCGCCGAATCCTTGACCGCCCTCTTCTCAACCCCGGTGATGTCACCTGGCACGGCGATGACGACCCGCGGCTTCCTCAACTTGCGGCTGTTGACCTTGCTGATGAAGTAGCGAATCATCTTCTCCGTGATCTCAAAATCCGCGATCACGCCCGATTTCATCGGACGTATGGCGACAATGTTGCCCGGCGTGCGGCCCAGCATGCGCTTGGCCTCCTCGCCGACCGCTAGGACGCGCTTGGTGCCTTCCTGGATGGCCACGACGGAAGGCTCCCGAATGACGATGCCCCTGTCCTTGACGTAGACCAGAGTGTTCGCCGTGCCGAGATCAATTCCGATGTCGTTTGTAAAAAGCCCTTGAAATTTGTTCCACATGTCCGTATCCGAAGAAAGACAAAATCCTATAGCGCAGTGACTGCACGGGATTATAGCCTTAACCCGCCTCCGGATGCAACGACTAAATTCAGTGTTTGCGATAATTCGGGCTTTGCGCTAAGATTCCCGCCATCAGAACGACAATTGTCAGAGATCGTCAAGCCCATGTCCCCGAAGTCCATCCGTAAATCCGCCAAGAACCTGTCCCACGACCTCCTCCGCGTGCTCAACATGAACCGCGACCGCTTCGAGCCCGACGTGATCCAGGCCTTCGAAGACAGCCTTTCCACCCTGTCCAACCTCCGCCGCTCGAACGACGAGGCGGCGCTCGACGCGTCGATCGAGGCCGGCAAGGCGCTCCTCGACCTGCACACCCCGCCCCGCCTCTCCCCCGTCATGACCGAAATCGTCGAGACGCTCGTCGTCGCCTTCGGCGTCGCCATGGCCTTCCGCGCCTTCTTCTTCCAGCCGTTCAAAATCCCCACCGGCTCCATGCAGCCGACGCTCTACGGCATCCACTCCGTCGCCGCCGCCAACCCCGAAAAGGGGCCGGGCATCCTCGACCGCATGCCCTTCAAGCCCCTCAAATGGCTCGTCGCCGGCTCCTGGTACCGCGACGTCGTCGCGAAGGAGGACGGCAAGGTCGTCGTCTACACCGACAACACGCGCGCGCCGGGCTACGTCCTGCTCACCGTGGCCGGCGAACGCTACAAAGTGCCGCACGACGCCTTCGAACGCCGCGAAGTGAAGGTGCCCAACGCCCAGCCGCCCGGCATGGCGGACAACCCGAACGACAGCCGTCGCACCATCGCCTCGGGCTTCGTCAGAAAGGGCCAGCGCCTCTGGGCCGGCCACATCACCTCCGGCGACCAGGTCTTCGTCAACCGCCTCGCCTGGAACTTCGGACGCCCCAGGCGCGACGACGTGATCGTCTTCGCCACAAGCGAACCGCAGCTCGCGTTCGGCGAGGCGGACGCCCGCGCGAAGGCGAAGCCGGTCTCGGCCGTCGTCAAAATCCCCAAACTGCCCCTCTACCTCATTGACACGCCGATCCGCGGCCTTCTCCCCGGCCAGCACTTCATCAAGCGCCTCGTCGGACTCCCCGGCGAAACGGTCTCGGTGCGCCATCCGCACGTCTATGTCGACGGCAACAAAGTCGAAGGCCTGCCCGGCATGGACCGCGTCGCGGCGATGCGGCCCTCCACCCCCGGCGGCACCGCGTATGCCGGCTACCACAACACCGGCGACGCCGGCATGCCCCCCACCTCCGGATCCTGTCTCCACACCCCCGGCCAATCCATCACCCTCGGCGACGCCTACCTGCCGATGGGCGACAACACGCTCAACAGTTGGGACGGTCGCTACTGGGGCGGCGTCCCCCGCACCCAGATGCTCGGCCCCGGCGCCTGCGTCTACTGGCCCCTCTCCCGCCGCTGGGGGCGGCTGCGCTAGCGCAGCCGCGCCACACGATTTTAGTCCAAAGTCCAAAGTCCAAAGTCCAAGGTCCAAAGTCCAAGGCCCAAGGTCCTAGGTCACCAAAACCACAAATCACAAATCACAAATCTAAAACTCCCTTCATAGCCACAAAAAACAAGTATGTGGGTGAGTCAAGCTCCTTTTTTTGCCGTTTCGTCTAAGCCCTTCTTTGGCAACAGTTTATGAGAAGATTTGGTCGAAGTCGGCTCAGGGGCGCGAGCGGGCTGCTTCTTCAAAGCCCCTTTCGCATCCCGAGGCGACCCGGGGCGGCGTCCGCCTGCATCGCGTGGCTCGGG
>JBMNOD010000009.1:0-65585 GCA_050942875.1 Kiritimatiellia bacterium | reverse complement strand
AAACGGGGCGGTTTCCCTCCTTCTTCCCCCCCCTTTTTTCTCCACACCTCTTTTTTTCTCCCTCCCCTTTTACCACCCCTTTCCGCAAAGGAAAAACTTGTTTTCAAGACAGTTGACTTGAACTTTTTTTCAAGATTTTAGCGGCCTTTCAACCGATCCTGCCCCTTTCAAAGCAAAGGACATCAAGGCCGTTTTCTCGAACGGCTTTCCAATCGACATACACATCGGCAAACGGTGGCTCGAATTAGGCGGGACGGCTCTCGACGTGGCGTTTCAAGTCGTTGATCAGCGCCAACAAATCGTCTTTTGAGGCAATGGGCTGGTCAGGCGGCAACGTTTGAAGCGTATCCAGCGCCACACGAAGCTGCCGAAGACCACGTTCGACTGTAATCTTGGGATTCGCTTCCGTAATCTTGACCGAGGCGCGATGCCGATGGCCGTTCGTCACGCCATCGAGCGCCGCATTGAGCTGGTTCACGTTCCTTGCGCCTTCCAACAGCTTCACAAGCTTCTCGCGACACGTCTGGATCTGCCGAAGGAAGTCCTTGCGCTTGAGTTTCATCCCCGCTTTGTTCTCCGGATTGAGCTCGCGCGTCTCGTCTTGCGATTCCGTCCCCGGCATCACCCACTCCAGCGGCAGGAACTCCGGCAAACCAATCGCCTGACACGCCGTCTGCGCAAGCTTCCGATACGACATCGCCGTCACGTAGTTGATCTCGCGGCAATGGTCACGTAGCCAGCCCTTGAGGCCGGGGTTGCGCGCCACAATGCGCCTGTTGCGACCATGGATGGGCGAACAATCGACATATTGCGAGACATTGAGCAACATCGCGCCAAAGCGCAGCGCCTCAACAGGATCACGTTGCTTTTGGATCCGCTTCCACTGTTCAAGAACTTCCTCCGCTTTCGGACATTGGAGCAGCTTCCAGCGCGGCGGACGATAGTTGCGCCACTTGCGCACCGCCTGGACGCCGGCCACGGCGGCACTCCCCGCCACAGCCGCGGCCACAACCACCGGCGTCGCCGCCAAAGCGAGAAGAGTCAGCGCCTCTTCCGTTCGATGCTCCAGCACCGGAAAATCCGACCACTGCCTTGGCTCCCGTCGCTCTTTGCCCTGCTTCAGATCCCAACGCTCGTCCTGTTGATTCCTGCTCATTTCCACCTCAGCTTCAAGATTTCAGACGTCCAGATTGCAATTTGATGTCCAGATTACAGGCCAAACGCCTTCCAGATTACTCCAATCCTTCAAAACCGCACCTATTTTACAACTTTCCTCATCACAGATCAACTGTAATCTTGAAGAAAACTTCAAGATTAAGGAAAAGCCACATTCCACCGCTTGCCTGCGCTTCGGGTGCGGTGCGGCAAGGTCGGCACGCTGCCACGCGGCAAAAATCTCGAAGAAATCTTCGAGATTACATGGAAGACGCATCGCCGAAACCAGGCGGCGACGGCAACGGATGACGCTCAAAAGCGTCTCTGCCTAATCCCTGCGAATTCCGGCGGCGCCTTCGCGGCGGTAGTCGGCGATCGTGCGGGGAAGACCGACGTCAAGGGGAATCTCGGGCGCCCAGCCGAGCGAGCGGATTCGCGAGCAGTCGAGGAGCTTGCGCGGGGTGCCGTCGGGCTTCGACGGATCCCAGACAATCTCGCAGTCCACGCCGACCGCGGCGCGAACCTTCTCGGCGAGCTCGCGGATCGACACCTCCTCGCCCGAACCGACGTTCGCCCAGTCGGGCGGATCGTCCTGCCCCATGAGAAAGAGCACGGCCTCGGCCAGGTCATCGACATGGAGGAACTCCCGCAACGCCGACCCCGTGCCCCAGAGCGTCACCGACTTCGCGTCGGCAAGTCGCGCCTCCTCGAAGCGGCGGATCAGCGCGGGAAGCACGTGCGAATGCTTGGGGTGGTAGCTGTCGCCCGGCCCGTAAAGATTGGTGGGCATCACCGAATGGTAGCAAACGCCGTATTGGCGGCGGTAGTATTGGCAGAGCTTCATGCCGGCGATTTTCGCGATGGCGTAGCCTTCGTTGGAAGGCTCCAGCGGGCCGGTCAGCAGCGCGTCCTCGTTGATCGGCTGGGGCGCCAGGCGCGGGTAGATGCAGGAGCTGCCCAGGAACAGCACGCGCGGAACGTCCGCGCGGAAGCACGCCTCGACGACGTTCGCGGCGACCATCAAGTTCTCGTACATGAACTCGGACATCTGCGTGCGGTTCGCCTCGATGCCGCCGACCTTCGCCGCCGCGACGACGACCGACGTCGGCCGGCGCTCGGCGATGTAGCGGCGCACCGCCGCCTGGTCGAGGCAGTCCAGCTCCTTTCGCCCCGCCGTCAGCGGCGGCGGCAGCCCCTTCGCCGCCATGCGGCGGACGACCGCCGACCCGACCATGCCCCGATGCCCCAGGACCAGGGTCTTTTCAAACGGATTGCTCATCTTGTCTCTCCCTTACTGCCGCTGCTCGATCATCGCGCGCTGCTGGCGGGCCTCCGCCAGATCGGCCTCGACCATCATGCGCACCAGACTCTTGAAATCAACCGTCGGCTCCCACCCGAGAACCCGCCGGGCCTTGCTCGAATCGCCGACCAGCACATCGACCTCCGCCGGCCGCTCGTAACGCGGGTCAAAGCGGACGTAGTCCTTCCAATCGAGATCGAGCAAGGCGAACGCCTCTTCGCAAAATTCGCGGACGGAGTGCGTCTCGCCCGTCGCAATCACATAGTCGTCCGGCTTGTCCTGCTGGAGTATCCGCCACATCGCCTCGACGTAGTCGCCCGCGAAACCCCAGTCGCGCCGTGCGTCAAGGTTGCCAAGGAACAGCTCGTTTTGAAGGCCGAGCTTGATCCGCGCGGCGGCCATGGTGATCTTGCGTGTCACAAAGGTGGGGCCGCGGCGCGGGGACTCATGGTTGAAAAGGATGCCATTGGAGGCGTGCAGCTCGTACGCTTCGCGGTAGTTGCGGGTGATCCAGTGGGCGTAGAGCTTCGCGCAGGCGTAGGGCGAGCGCGGATGGAACGGCGTGCTCTCCGTCTGCGGCGTCTCCGCCACCTGGCCGAAAAGCTCGGACGATGACGCCTGGTAGAAGCGCACGCCATGCCCGACGCCCGCCTCGCGGATTGCGTCGAGGAGCCGCACCGCTCCCACGCCCGTCACGTCCGCCGTGTATTCGGGCATGTCGAACGACACACGCACATGGCTCTGCGCGCCAAGATGGTAAACCTCGTCCGGGCGCAGATCGTAGAGCAGCCTCGTGAGCCGCACCGAGTCCGCCAAATCGCCATAGTGCAAAAAGAGGCGCACGCCCATGATGTGCGGATCCTGGTACAAATGGTCGATGCGCTGCGTGTTGAAGTTCGACGACCGTCGGATGAGCCCGTGGACTTCGTAGCCCTTCTCCAAAAGCAGCTCCGTCAGGTAGGAGCCGTCCTGTCCCGTGATGCCGGTGATCAACGCCTTTTTCATAATGGAAATCCTTCGCAGTCCTTCAATGCGAACCATCATACTCCCCTGCCATGCGATTTTCATTGTGCAAAAGCGAAATAATAGGTTATGATTTTGCGCATACATGAAGACCATCGCCCTGCTGCTCGATTCCGATCTCTCGCGCTCATTGCGAATCCTCGTCGGCGTCAAGGATGTGATTTCAACCCTTCCCGACACGCGATTGGCGCCGCTCCACCACAACCAGACCGACACGCTGCTGCATCTGCTGGGCTCCGGATCGGTGGACGGCGTGATCGGCGCGTTTCTCGGCGACCTCTGGCTTGAGACCCTGAAGCCATTTGGCGTTCCGCTCGTGAACATCGGCACCGCATCGGCAATCACGTCGGTTCCCTCCGTGCTTCCCGACTTCGCCGCCGCCGGACGCCTCGCCGCCGACGCCTTCGTGCGCAACGGCTGGCAAAACACAGCAATCGCATACGAGCGCGCCGATTACGCCTCGCGCCTCATGCACGAGGGGTTCACCCGCCGCGCCGCCGCACTCAACCTCGCCGTTGCCGTCGTGCCCGCAGACGTGGTCTGCTCCGATGCCGTGCGGCTCGGGCGCTGGATCGCCACGCTCCCCGAACGCACGGGGTGCTTCTGCACCTCGGATTTCCTCGCCCGCCAAGCGGTGCAGGCGCTCCTCGCACACGGCCGCGCCGTCCCCGACTCCGTTTCCGTCGTCGGCGTCGGCGACTCGGCGCTCGACTCCGTGCTGTCGGCCAAGCCGCTCAGCTCGATCATCCTGCCCGACACCCTGATCGGACGCACGGCGGCAACCCTGATGACGGCCATGCTCCACCGCCCCCAGACGCGCCCCGCCTCCCAAACACTCCCTCCCGTGCGCCTCGTCGTACGCGAATCCTCGGCGCTGTTCATCTGCCACGACCCCCTGGTCGCTCGCGCCGTAGGTGAAATGGAGGCCAATCTCTTCCGTCCCTGCGGCATCGACGAACTGGCGCGCCGCCTGGGAGCCTCGAAGCGCAGCCTTGAACTGCGCTTCAATGCCGCACTCGGTCGCTCCCCTGCGGCAGAGTGGCGACACCGCCGCCACCGCGAGATCTGCCGCCTGCTTGTTGACACCGACATTCCCCTCGCCGACATCGCCGCGCTCGCAGGCGATGGCGAACCCTCCTACTTCTGGAACGCCTTCCGCAAGACGGAAGACATCACCCCCGCCCGCTACCGCGCAACCCATCGTGCTCGAAAGTAAATCCCTGTTTGACAGGCACCCTCACTTTTGATAGTCTTTTCACCCGTTTTTCAAGCCGTTCAAATCCAGACAGAAAAAGGTCAACGTAGCCATGAGCCAGCACAGCAGTCTTAAAGGTTCCAGTAAAATCACCGCGAAGCGCAACGTCCTCAAGCGTCACGAGCGCATCGATCTCCTCGTGAAGCGCGGCCAGATGAAGGAGGATGAAATCCGCAGCTTCAACCTGCCGAAGACCAAGCCGGAAGAGTAGCCGATCGCCAAAAGCACGGAACACGCCAGCACCATCGGTTCGCGCCAACGGCCAGCCGAATGGTGCTTGCCGTTTCCAGGGTCTCCGCACACAGGTCTCACATGGGTTAACCCGGAGAGGACGCCATCATGAATCCCACACGACACGCCGCCGCATTCCTTGTCCTCGCCGTCGCGCTCGTCGCCTCGGCCGAGACCTACGTCGCCGTCAAAGGCGAACGCGTCAACCTCCGGGCGGAACCCGTCTCGGATGGCTGGGTCGTCGGGCAGGTCTCCGCCCCCGAACGCCTCGTGCTCCAAGGCGGTCTGGAGGAGCCCTGGGTCAAGGTCACGCCGCCTGCCAGCGTCGATCTCTGGATCTTCGCAGCGCTCGTCAAGGACGGCAAAGTCAACGTCAACCGCGCCCAAGTGCGCGCCGGCGGCGGACTCAACTACCCCGCCGTCGGCCTGCTGGAGCAGGGCGACGCCGTCGAGGTTCGCGGTCAAGTCGGCGACTGGCTGAAAATCGCACCCTTCCCCGCCGCCGCCGTCTGGATCACCAACTGCTACGTCGAAGCCATCGGCCCGGCCGAGTCCGCCACCGAGCCCACACCTGCCGCACCCGACAATGCAGCCGCAGCCGCCGAGCCCCCTGCCGCCACGCCACCGCAGCGTCCTGCACCCGCCCCCCCTGCGGTTGAGGCGGCCGAAACCAAAGCGCCCACCGAGACGAAGGCGCCCCTGACCGGCCAGATCGGCCCGGCCAAAGTTCCCGCATCCCGCCTGCGCAGCAATGTCGACCAAGCCCTTCCAGGCTCATACACGGGCATTCTCGCGCTCGTCCCGACCGGCGCCCACCCCACCCGGTTCCGCCTCGTCGTCTTTACCGGCGACCAGCCGAAGACCCTCTGCTACGTCCTCGGCAACCATCGCCAGCTTGATTCGCTCAAGGGGGCGACCTTCACGATCAAAGGCGCCGTGTACTGGTTCGCCGACACGCACCTGCCGACCATCTATGCGCAAAACATCTTGAGGCACAAAGGACGATGAACGTCATCGTCGCTCAATCCGCCGGCTTCTGCTGGGGCGTCCGCCGCGCCGTCGAACTCGCCTGCAAGACGGCGGCGACCGGCGCGGCTTCCGTTTACACCGACGGCCCGCTCATCCACAACGAGCACCAGATGCGCCGCCTCCGCGAGAACGGCGTCGACGAATCCCACGACCCCGACACCCTGCCCCGCGGCTCCACCTTGATCATCCGCGCGCACGGCATTTCGCCGCGTCGGCGCCGCCACCTCGAAACGCTCCCCATCGCGCTGGTGGACGCCACCTGCCCCGATGTCGCCAAAATCCAGAAGATCGTGCGCGAAGCCGCCGACGGCGGCTCCACCGTGCTCATCCTCGGCGACCCCGGCCACGCCGAGGTCGCCGGCCTGCTCGGCAACGCCGGCGCCCATGGCAAGGTCGTGACCTCGCCACGCGACATCGACGCCCTGCCCGCCGACCTGGGCGCCGTCTGCCTCGTCTCGCAGTCCACGCAGCCGGAAGCCACGTTCGAAGCCACCGCCGCCGCCACGCTGCGGCGCTTCCCGGACGCGCGCATCGTCAACACCATCTGCCAGGCGACGCGCCGCCGCCAGAGCGAGCTCGCGACGCTGGCGGAGCAGTGCGACGTCTTCGTCGTCGTCGGCTCCCCCACCAGCGCCAACACGAAGCGCCTCGCGCAGATCGCCGCGCAGCTCCAGCCGACCGTCGTCGTCGATTCCGCCGACCAGCTCGAGCCCGAGCCCTTCGCCGGCGTCGCGACCGTCGCCGTCACCGCCGGCGCCTCCACGCCCGATTTCGTCATCGACGAGGTCGTCGAACGCCTCAAGACGTTCGAGCCTCAAACGGAAGAACCGCCATGCAAGTCCTGAAAACCAAGGCCGAGATGTCGGCCCTCGCCGATTCCTGGCGCGCCCGGAACCTCGCCATCGGCCTCGTGCCCACCATGGGCTTCCTGCACGAAGGCCACCTCTCGCTCATCCGCCTCGCGCGCCAGCGCGCGGACAAGGTCGTCGTGTCCATCTTCGTGAACCCGACCCAGTTCGCGCCCGGCGAGGACTTCGAGGCGTACCCCCGCGACGAAGCGCGCGACCTCGCCCGCTGCGAAGCCGAAGGCGCCGACGCCGCCTTCCTGCCGACCCCGGCGGAGATGTACGCGCCCGACGCCACCGTGTCGCTGACGGAGAGCCGCCTCTCGAAGACGATGTGCGGCGTGTCGCGCCCCACGCATTTCCAGGGCGTCCTCACCGTCGTCAACAAGCTCTTCAACATCACCCGCGCGACCACGGCGGTCTTCGGCATGAAGGACGCCCAGCAGCTCGCGGTCATCCGCCGCATGGTGCGCGATCTCGACATGCCCGTCGCCCTCGTCCCCGGCCCCATCGTCCGCGAATCCGACGGCCTCGCCATGAGCTCCCGCAACACGTACCTCTCCGCGGACGAGCGCCGCCACGCGCTCTGCCTGCGCCGCGCGCTCGACCTCGCCGACGCGGCGTGGCAGCGTGGCGACACCGCCACCGACGCCGTGCTCGCCGCGATGCGCGAGCACATCGCCGCGACGCCCGGCGCCGTCATCGACTACATCGTCGCCGTCGACGCCGATTCGCTCGAACCCGTCGAGACGCTCCGCGACAACACGCTCGTCGCCCTCGCCGTGAAAATCGGCCGCACGCGCCTCATCGACAACACCCTCCTCCGCGCCCCGACGCCATGATCAAGGACGCCCTCGCCAACGCCTCGCTCTACGCCGCCCTCCACCCCCGCTTCGCGGCCGCCTTCGCCTGGCTCGACCGCGCCATGGCCGACGGCATCCCCGAAGGCCGCATCGAGATCGATGGCGACCGCCTCGTCGCCATCCCGCAGCGTTACGAGACGCACCCCTTCGACTGCCGCAAGTTCGAGACGCACGACAAGTTCATCGACATCCAGCTTGTCGTCTCCGGCAGCGAGATCGTCTACATGGGCGACCCCCGGACGATGGAGCCCGCCGTGCCCTACGATGACGCCAAGGACATCGCCTTTTTCGCCGGACGCGGCGTTCCCGAGATGCTTCGCGCCGGCGAATTCCTGATCATCTGGCCCCACGAAGCCCACGCCCCCGGCTGCGACCCCGGCCCCGATTCCGCCGCCGTCCACAAGATCGTGATCAAAGTGGCCGTCTAAGCCACTCTACTCGCCAACCTTGAGCTCAAACGGTCCGCAGGGCAAATCTTCGCCATTCACCAAGTTGCAGACCGGATAGTCATCCCAGGCATGGCGAACCGCCGTCGGCTGGCTCCCCTCGGGAACCGCCACGACAACCGTCTCGCCTTCGACCACCGCGTCGGCCCAGACAAACTTTCCATCGGCGCCAGGAATCTGGAAACCTTCAAGACGTCCGCCATCGCGGGCTCGAAGCCCCGCCGCGTTCTTGAACGAAACGACCACGCCGCGATCGCTCGTCGTGGCGCTCGTCGGAATCGGCCCCGCCTCGACAATGTCCTTGCGCCCATACGTGCGGTTCAGCGCCAGGCGGGCGAGGCGTTCGCCGACGGTCTTCTTGTCCTTGGGGTGGATGTCGGCATGATCGCCAACGTCGATCGTCACCGCCGTCCCCGAATGCTCGACTTCCTCCCCCAGCCGGGTCATCGTCCAGCGCATGCGCGCCCACGCGCTGTCCCGCGGCTCAGGATGCGTCGCTTGAAACGCCGCAAGCTGGACCAGATAGATCGGGATGGGAGCGCCCGTGAAGTTCGCCCGCCAATCGGCCGCCATCGCCCGGAAAAGCGAATCGTAAAGCACCTCGCCCCCGACGTTTGAACACCCCTGATACCAGATGGCGCCCTTGACGCCCATCGGGAAAAGCGGCATGAACATGCCATTGTAGCAAGCAGAGAAGGAATTCGCAGACGGCGCATCCAAGTTCTCCGGCTTCGAATCCTTCAGCTTCTCGCCGACCTTGCAGACCCATTCGCCAGCCAAGGGGAGCGCGCCATCGACCGTCTCCAGCACGAGTTCTTCCGCCTTGCCTATGAACCCGCCTCCCCAGCCGTTGTCCTGCACCCGAACGGTGATGACGTTCTCGCCCGCCTTCAAAGCCTTGGCAGGCACCTCGTAGCGGCGCACGGCCGCGTGCGAAGCCAGCCCGCCCACCCGGACGCCGTTGACGTAGGTCTCGTCCTGATCGTCGATCCTTCCCAGCTTGAGCGTCGCCGCCGCCTCGGCCTGCGCCGGGGTCAGCGTCACGCGCAAACGATACCAGACCACGCCGTCGAAATCCGGCGCCACATGCCTTTCAAAAGTCTGCGGCAATGCCACCTTGCCCCACGACGCATCGTCAAAGCCTTCGTGATACGGCTTCTCCTCCGCATGGGAGTACGGATCAAGCTTCGCCTCCCAGACCGCCAGGTCTTCCTTGAACCGCTCCGAACCACCGTTGAACCAGTCTTGGATGGCGTTCCGGCGGCGCTCCACCGCCTCGCGGATCGGATCGATTTTCTCCAGCGAATCGAGCGACAGCCACGTCTGGATGTACGTGCCGCTCCACGTCACATCGACCAGCCCGATCGGAATGTCCGGCAGCTCGTTGTGGAGCGCAACCCCGAAAAAGTACCCGCAGGCCGAGAACTGCTTCGCCGCCGCAGGCGTGCAAGGCTTCCACTCCGCCTTGAACGTCTCCACCGGCACAACCGATGTCTTGTTCGGCACGTTCAACAGCCGGATGTTGGCGTAGGCATTCGTCTCGACGTCGCCCTTCCCTCTCGTCAGCCCCCACCCATACGACATCTCCATGTTCGACTGCCCGGAGCAGATCCACACGTCGCCAAACAGCACGTTCGTGATCGACAGACGGTCGCCCGCCGACGTCCAGGCCGCCAGCTCGTAGGGGCCGCCCGCCGCGAACGGCGCCGTTCGCACCAGCCACTTGCCCTGCGCATCCGCCTTCGTCTTCGACTTGAATTTCGCCTTGCCATCACGGGCGACTTCGACCTGGACCACCTGCCCCGGCTCGGCCACGCCCCAGATCGGCGTCTGGACATCGCGCTGGAGAACCGCATGGTGCGAAAACACGCTCGCCAGCTTCAACGGCTCGGCCTGCGCCTCAGCCGCCACCACGGCGATCAACGCGATCCATGCGATCCGCTGAAATCCCATCCACACGTTGCGATTCATCAATCCAATTCCATTCATAATGCTGATTTCTCCTGAGTTCCCCCTATTTTCACCCCACAGCGCCTTGTCTGTCAACCGTTTTGTAATCCTTGCATGAAAAATGCTTCTCTGATAAACTCCCGACATCAAACCATCCACGCCATGACTTTAACCCAATCCATAGGGAGACGCCTGACCATGCGCTACGAAGACGCGGTGAAAATCCTTTCCGAAAACGACCAGTCGCATCTGCTGAAATTCTGGGACCGGCTCGATGAGACCCAGCGGCAATCCCTGCTCGGCCAGATCGCCGACCTCGATTTCACCGCGCTCGCCGAGATGCGAAAGGCCCTGGCGGCGCACCTGACCCCCAAAACCGCCAAGACCCTCGGCGAAATCACGCCCGCCCCGGTCGCCGTGCTCGAAGGCGAAGCCGCCGACGCCGCCGCGCGCATCGGCTCCTTCGAAATCCGCAACCGCCGCGTCGCCGCCCTCGTCGTCGCCGGCGGCCAAGGCTCACGCCTCGGCTACGAAGGCCCCAAGGGCTGCTTCCCCATCGGCCCGATCTCGCAGGAGTCGCTCTTCTTCTTCCACGCCCGCAAAATCCTCGCCCTCGGCAGGGAATGGGGCGCCGCCATCCCGTTCTACGTGATGACGAGCACGGAAAACGACGCGCCCACCCGCGCCTTCTTCAAGGAAAACAACTACTTCGGCCTCGACAAGGACGACGTCTTCTTCTTCACGCAGGCGATGTGGCCGGCGCTCGACGCCGACGGGCGCATCATCCTCGACCGCCCCGACCGCATCTTCCTCGGGCCGGACGGCCATGGCGGCACCTTCGCCGCCCTCGAACGGAGCGGCGGCCTCGCCGACATGGTCAAACGCGGCATCACCTCCGTCTTCTACTTCCAGGTGGACAACCCGCTCGTCGACGTCGCCGACCCCGTCTTCGTCGGCTTCCACAAGCAGCGCAACGCCGACATCTCGCTCAAGGTCTGCGCCAAGCGCAATGCCGACGAAGGGCTCGGCGTCGTCGTCGAACGCGACGGCAAAGTCGAGATCGTCGAATACACCGAATTCCCGCCCGCGCAAAAGAGCGAGCGCCTGCCCGACGGCGACCTGCGCTTCAAGTACGGCAGCGTGGCCATCCACGTCTTCGACCTGGACTTCCTCCGGCGCGAAGCCCAGTCCGGGCTGCCCATCCACGTGGCCTTCAAGAAAGTCCCCTTCGTCGACGACGACGGCGACACCGTCAAGCCCGAGGCACCCAACGCCTACAAGTTCGAGAAGTTCATCTTCGACTCGCTGGCCGACGCCAAGATCAGCGTCTGCCTCGCCTTCGACCGCGCCGACGAATTCGCGCCGGTGAAAAACGCGACCGGCAACGACTCGCCCGCGACCTGCCAGGCCGCGCTGATGGCCAAGTGGGCGCGCTGGCTGCGCACGTGCGGCGTGAACGTCGCCGTCGACGAGAACGGCGTCCCCGCCGTCAAGGTCGAAATCGACCCGGCCTTCGCCCATTCCGCCGCCGCGCTGCGCAAGCGCCTGACTGCGGAAAACATCACCATCGACCCCACCAAGGACATCCTGCTCCAGTGAAATCGCACATCCGGAAATCCGTCCAGAACCTCAAGCCCTACACCCCCGGCGAACAGCCCGCGATCGCCAACATCGTCAAGCTCAACACGAACGAGAACGCCTACCCGCCCTCCCCCAAGGTCGCGGAGGCGCTCCGGGAGTTCGCCGCCGACGCGCTCAATCGCTACCCCGACCCGAACGGCTCGCGCCTCCGCGCGCGGCTCGCGCAGCTCCACGGCTGCGACGCCGACTGCATCTTCATCGGCAACGGCTCGGACGAAGTGCTGCGCCTCGCCACCGGCGCCTGGGTCGAGGACGACGGCGCCATCGGCTTCTTCAACCCCTCCTACTCGCTCTACCCCGTGCTCGCCGCCATCCGCGACGTGCCCGGGGTCGCCATCCCCCTGCCCGACCCGCAGGATCTCCCGGACGCGCTCGCCAAGGCCGCGCTCCCGAAGCCGCCGGATCTCTTCTTCATCGCCAACCCCAACGCCCCGACCTCCACCCACTTCCCCCAGGCGGCGGTGCGCGCCTTCTGCGAACGCTTCCCCGGCGTCGTCGTCATCGACGAAGCCTACGCCGCCTTCGCCGAGGAGGACTGCCTCGAACTCGCGACGACCCTCCCCAACGCCGTCGTCTGCCGCACGATGTCCAAGGCCTGGTCGCTCGCCGGCATCCGCCTCGGCTACGCGATCGGCCCGAAGAACCTGATCGACGCGCTCTACAAGATCAAGGATTCGTACAACATCAACTCCCTCACCCAGACCGCCGCGCTCGCCGCGCTCGCCGACCCCGACTGGATGCGGCGCAACCGCGACCGCATCGTCGCCACCCGCGGACGCCTCGCCCGCGAGCTTCGCGCCCTCGGCTGGACCGTGGCCGACTCCGCCACGAACTTCCTCTGGTGCAAGCCCCCCGCATCCACCACCGCCACGGACGTCATGGCGCTGCTGCGCACCAGCGGCATCATCGTCCGCCACTTCCCCGGCCCCGTCACCGGCGACCACGTCCGCATCACCATCGGCACCGACAAGCAAACCGACTTCCTGCTGGAAGTCCTCAAAAAGGGCAAGTAGATGAACGCAAGCAGAACCGCATCCATCACCCGCAAGACAAAAGAAACCGCCATCCGGCTTTCGCTGGACCTCGACGGCGCCGGCGTCTCGACAGTCAGCACCGGGATCGGCTTCCTCGACCACATGCTCACGCTGCTCTCCCGCCACTCGCTCATCAACCTCGACGTCGAATGCAAAGGCGACACCGAGGTGGACTACCACCACACGGTCGAAGACGTCGGCCTGGCGTTCGGGTCGGCGCTCGACGAGGCGCTCGGCGAACGCCGCGGCATCCGGCGCTACGGCTTCTTCCTGCTGCCCATGGACGAATCGCTGGCCCAGGTCGCCCTCGACCTCGGCGGACGCCCCTTCCTCGCCTACGCCAACGGCGTCAAGTCGTCGTTCGTCCGCGACTTCGACACCGGGCTCTTCGAGGAGTTCTTCCGCGCCGTCTGCGTCAATGCGCGCATGAACCTCCACATCCGCGTCGAAGGCAACGAAGCGCACCACGCCATCGAAGGCGTGTTCAAGGGCTTCGCCCGCGCCTTGCGCGCCGCCATCGAACGCGACCCGCGCGACGGCGCCATCCCCTCAAGCAAAGGCGTGCTTTAGGGACGGTAGCCTCTCGGATTCTTCGACTGCCAGTTCCATGCGTCGCGGCAAATGTCGTCGATGCCGCGCTTCGCCTTCCAGCCCAGCAGCGCCTCCGCGCGCGAGGCGTCGGCATACGAGGCCGCCGCGTCGCCCGCCCGGCGACCCGCGATGCGATGGGGCAGCGGACGTCCGATCGCCTTCTCGAAGGCATGCACCAGCTCGAGGACGGTGAAACCATTGCCCGTTCCCAGATTGATCGGCGTGCAGCCCTGGAGCTTGCCGATCGAAGCCAGCGCATGGACATGCCCCTCGGCCAGGTCGCAGACGTGGATGTAGTCGCGGATGCACGTGCCGTCCCGCGTGGGATAGTCGTCGCCGAAGACGCTCAGTTCCTTCAGCCGCCCCACCGCCACCTGCGTGATGTAGGGCATGAGGTTGTTCGGAATGCCGCCGGGATCCTCGCCGATCAGGCCGCTCTCGTGCGCCCCCACCGGATTGAAGTAGCGCAGCAGCACGATGTGCCAGCGCGGATCCGCCGCCGCCAGGTCGCGCAGCATCTCCTCGATCCACAGCTTCGTCTTGCCATAGGGATTGATCGCCGACAGCGGGGCGTCCTCGGGGATCGGCACCTTCCCGGGATTCCCGTAGACCGTGGCCGACGAGCTGAAGACGAGGTTGAACACGCCGTGGTCGCGCATCTCGGCAAAGAGGTTCAGCGACCCGACCAGATTGTTGTTGTAGTACTCCCAGGGCTTGGCGACCGACTCGCCGACCGCCTTCAGACCCGCGAAGTGGATCACCGCGTCGAACGGCGTCGCGTCGAACGCCGCCTTCACGGCGGCGCGGTCGAGCAGATCCGCCTCGATGAACGCCGGGCGCACGCCCGTGATGGTCTCGACGCGGTTCAGCGGCTCCGAAGAGGAGTTGCAGAGATTGTCGAAGACCGTGACCGAATGGCCCGCCTGGATGGCCTCGACGCAGGTATGGCTGCCGATGTAGCCGGCGCCGCCGGTAACGAGAATGTTCATTTGGATTCGTCTCCTGGGTAGAGCAACTGCATGAATTCTGCGCCGAAAAGCGCGCCCAGCGCGCCGCGCGGCGCCGCGAGCTCGTCGAAGGCCTGCACGTCGTCCGGCTCGAACCCCGGCCCGCAGACCGCCACCGGAACCGGCGTGCGCGTGTGCCGCCCCATCGAGATCGGCACCGGATGGTCCGGCAGCACGGCATGCGTGACGCCATCGCCGCAGGCGCGCAGCACCGGACAGACGATCTTCGAATCGAAATCCTCGATCGCCTGGATCTTGAGCGCCAGATCGCGATGGTGCGACACCTCGTCGATCGCCTCGACATGGAGGTACACGAGATCGTGCGTCTGGATCGCCTTGATCGCCGCCGCGGCCTTGCCTTCGTAGTTCGTGTCGATGTAGCCCGTGGCGCCCGGCACCTTGACCACGTCCATCCCGAGGCTGCGCCCCAGGCCGTTGACGACGTCCACGGCCGAAATCACCGCCCCCGTGATGCCGTGGCGCTGCGCCAGCGTGCGCATCGAACCGGCGCGCCCGGGGCTCCACAGCCAGATGCCGTTCGCGGGCTTGCGCCCTTCCGCGACCGCGCGGACGTTGGCCGGCGCCTTCGGCAGAAGCTCCGCCGCCCGCGCCATCACGTCGAGGATGACGTCCAGCGTCGCCCGCCCCTCCTCCGCGCCCGACGCCAGCCGAGGCAGGAAGTCCGCCACGGCGCCGCCGGGGTGGTCGTCCGGCTTTTCGCAATGCACCTTGGGCGAAAACTCCGCGCCGGAAAGAATGAGCAGGTTGCGATAGCTCACGCCGGGATGGAAGCGAATCCGCTCCGTGGCCAGGTGCTCGTTCAAGTATTCGATCAGCTCCGTCGCCGCCGCCTGGGAAATGTGGCCGCCGGAGTAGTCCAGCAAACGCCCGTCGTCGCCAATCGTCACCAGGTTGCAGCGAAACGCCACGTCGTGCGGCCCCAGCGCAATGCCCTGGCTCATCGCCTCGAGCACGGCGCGCCCGCAGAACTCGGTCTTCAGATCGCAGCCCAGCACGGACATGTTGGCGACGTCGCTCGACGTCGGGAAGCCCTCCGGGAGCGTCAGCAACGTCCCGGAACGCCCGTTCCGGGCGATGAAGTCCATGCCCGGCGTCCTGGCGGCCTGGAGCGGTGTCTTCCCCCCGATTTCGGCGACAGGCTCGTCCGCCATGCCATCGGCCAGGAAGATGATGGTTTTCCGTGGTTGATTCATGCGTGGAAAGTCTAGCAGAGCGCCGCCCGCCTGTCAAAGCCAACACACAGAAAAGGGCTGATGCGGCTTCGCCGAGTGGGGTCTTCTTTTTTTATGCCAGAGCACGAGGCGCGTCATCGTCGCCAGCGCGGAGGAGGACGGTTTCGGCGCATGGTCCTGGCGCTCACCCCAATCTCGCCCGCTCGCCTTTCTTGAGCTTGACCACGATCACACCATCTTCAGGAACCGAACGCCTGACGCCGGCGGCAGCGCCGCGGCGAATGCGGTACGTGTCCGTCCCAAACGGATTGGCGAGCCGGAACGTCGTTGCCGCCTTCGCCTCCAGGGTCACGGTCTGGACCCTGCCACGGCGGCGGGTGGCGCTGACAAGCACCGCCCCTGACGCGAGCAGGCCGCTGAAGCCGACGTCGTCCCAGCGTGCCGGGGCGCCGCGGAAGAGGTGGTTGACGCCGCGCCGATCATGGAGCAGCATCTCGTGGATGGCCGCCACACAGCCCATGCCGCCATCAAGCTGCATGATCTCAAGACGTGGCGGCATGCGCGATCCGACAGCCTTCATGCCCAACAGGCTGATGCCGGCGGCATCGGCGTCGTGGAGCGTGCCGTGTCCCCGGTTGGTGAAGAAGCGTTCCCAAATCTCAAGCCACATCTCGGCCATCTCGGCGTTGCCCACGCGCGTGTGAAGCATCGACGCCCACGGCACGCACCAGCCCGACCAGAGGCCGGGCCCGTGGAAAATCCAATTGGCGAGCGACGCCTCGACGATCTCCGCCCATTCAGGCGATTCACAGTCGATGGTGTCGAACGGCGCGATCGCCGCAAGGTGCGAATGGTGGCGATGCGACTCGTGGAGCTTGAGACCTTCCCAAAGCGCAATGACGGACGTGCGGCCTTCGGGCTCAAGCGCCGCCTTGGGGAGTTTGTCGAGAATTTCCGCGCAAATCGGCGGCGGCGTTTCGCCGAGCAGCTCGGCGGCCGCCTGGATGTCCTCGGCGAGGCGATGGGCGCACGCGAGCTGGAAGCTCGGGTTGCGACCCCAGGCGTCGGGATCTGCGCCGCGAAACTCCGGCGAAATGCCCACCGGCAGCGCAAGCGCGCCGTCGGGCGTCGTTTCGAGCATGGCGGCGAAGACGGCCATCGCGCCGCACATGAAGGGATAGGCGGCCGTGCGCAGAAACTTGCGATCGCCGCTGTACCGCACATGGCGAAACATCATCTCGGCAATCCACATCGTGCAGCCATGATCCATCATGCCGGTCCAGAAGTTGCCCATGCAACGGCAGCGGTCGTCAACCGAATGCGGGAGCATGACGCCATCCTCGACGCCGATGAAAATGCGGGCGTTTTCGCGAAGTTGGGGAAGCCAGCGGAGAATCATGTCGAAGAGCGGGCGCAAGTGCTCGAGGCGGTTGCCATGATAGGCGGGCCAATAGCACATCTGGACGTTGATGTTGAAGTGGTAGTCGTTCGACCATGGCGGGAACTGGTAGTCCTCCACCCACGGCCCCTGGAGCGTGCAGGGCGTGGCGCCGGGACGCGTGGCGCAGGCGAACTTGTACATCCCGTAGTCGTGGAGACGCTGGAGCGTGGGATTGGGGAGGTCGAGCGCGGGCGCCTCCCGCCAATAGGCCTTCCACCAGGCCGCCGCCGCACGGACGGTGCGGGCGAAGCCGCGCGCCGACGCATCGGCCAGCGCCACGGCGGCCTCGGCGAAAACGTCGTCGTCCTCGACCGTCTCCGTCCGGAAGACGACGAGCGCCGATTCACCGCCCTGCGTCGTCCACGCGCAGACGACCGCCGGATCGCGTGGCAGGGTCTGCACCCAGCCCCCGAAGTCGGCGGCCTCGAAGCGCGTCGGCGGCAGGAAGCCGCGGCGGTCGAAATCGGCGCGCAAGCCATCCCACGCCGGCACGCAGGCGGCAACCGGCTTCAGTCCGTCCGGCCAGGCGATGTGGAGCGCCCCGGTCTCGACGTCCATGACCACCCGGACGACCCGTTCGCGCCGCCCCTTCGACACGCCGATGGCGAGTACGCCGGCGGCGATGTCGAGCGCGGCCGTGTCAAGGCGGGCGCCCGCGCCAAGGTCGAACTCCATGCGTCCCAACGGGACGACGGTCGGGCGCGTCTCGGTGACTGGGAAGAGCGCCTTCAGGCGATCCGCATCGCCGCTTTCAAGCGTGGCGCGGATGTTCGAGTAGGTCTGCTCGGCAGAGAAGCCGGAGCCGCCCGAATGGTCCCAGACATCGGGACGCCCGAGCGTGATGCGCAGGAGCCGCCCCTCGCCCCACACCATCGCGCCCACATCGGCATTGCCGAGCAAGGCGCCCAGGTGCGGACGTTCAAGCGGAAAGCGCCAGTCCGGACCGACAAGGCGGCTGGACGCGGACGCATTGGACTTCGGGAGGGAGGAAGCGGCTTTTGTTGTTTTCATAAGCTTCTCTCAACGTTTTTGACGCGGGCTTTCGAAAACCTCGATGTCGAGATCGAAGTCGAGCGGAAGGTAGAGCGGGAGGCGCTTGCGCGCCAGGCGTTCGAGGTTCTTCGGACGAGCCAGCGACTTCTCCAGCGCCTGGCGGATGGCTTCCGTGGGCCTGCGTTCGAACATCGGCGCGAGGTTGTTGATGTCCGCTTCGAGCCGTGGCAGCGTGACCTTGTAGGAAAGCGCCAGGCCGTCCATGTACTTTTTGAAGTCGAGGTCGCAACGCAGCTCCATCCGCCTGACGCGCGCAGTGGTCCGCAGATCGAACCAATTCTCCTCGAGACGGAAGCGCACCAGCCCCGTCGCCGTGCCTTGGATGCGCCGGTGCGTCACCGGGCGGCGTCCGTCGTAGGTCGAATGGAGCGTCATCGTGTCGAAGCGCAGCGTGTGGACCAAATTGTAATGGCCGAGCGCGTAGTCCCGCCGCTTGCTCTTGTTCGCGATGGAACCCTCGTAGTCGAGCGCGATGTTCAGCATGTCCGAGGGCATCCGCACCAGCAGCGAAGGATGCCTTGCCTCCGGATCGACATGGACCACAAACGGCATCCACGTCGGCTCGGCATCGTCGGCGAGCCGGATCCGGACTTCGCCCGCCACCGAATGGCGTTCCGGCAGGGCCTTCGGCGGAATCAGCCACGACCGCCAGCCCAGCGCCTCGGCGGCGAAGCGTTCGAGACGCGGGGCGCTGACGCGCATCACCATGCCTGTGGCAGGGGCGGCGACGGCCTCGACGCCGATCGACGTCAACCGGAAGTCGCGCCCCTCGCGCGGCGCCCAGCGCACGGCGCCGCCACGAAGCAGCCAACCGACCACGCCGGAAAACCAGGCCAGGAGCAAAAGCGCAACGACAAGAACCGCCAGTCCGCGGCGGCGGCGACGCGGCGCAGCCGCGCCGCCCTCTTTCACGCTGTCATTCGAATCCGTCATGTCGCCTCGTCTTGGCTCGGATCGTCCTCATCGGTCTCGACCTGAAGGTTTCTGAACGTCTCCGCGACGTCCTTCATGCGATCGGCGATCGGGATTTGCTGCGGACAAAGCGACTCGCACACGCGGCACCCCACGCAGGCGTCGGCCTGCTTGCCGAACATCGGAACCCACGTCTCGTACAGCGCCTTGCACTCCGCCTTCGTCTTGTCCTTGGACAGATTGTTGAACGCCCGGAAGTTCGACGGGATCGCGACGCCCTGCGGACACGGCAGGCAGTATTCGCACGACGTGCAAGGGATGGGATCCGTGCCCTGCAACGCCTGCCGGGCCTGGGCGATGATGTAGGCGTCCTCGGGCGTCAGCATGCCGGGCGCCGATCGGCTGGCGTATTCAATGTTGTCGTCCACCATCTGCCGCGACCCCATCCCGCTGAGCATCATCGACAGCTCCGGCATGTTCCACAGGAAGCTCAGCCCCCACTCGGCGGCGGTGCGACCGGTGCCCTCGAAGACCTTGGCCGCCTCGGGCGGGAGATCGACGAGCTTGCCGCCCTTCAGCGGCGTCATCGCGATGACGCCAAGCCCCTTGGCATGGGCATAGCGAAGGCCGGCGACGCCGGCCTGGTTCTCCGTGTCGAGATAGTTGAGCTGGATCTGGCAGAATTCCCAGATGTCCGTCGCATCGATGATGGACTTGAAAACCTCAAGATTGTCATGGAAGGAAAAGCCGATGTGGCGAATCTTGCCCGCCTCCTTGGCTTCGACCATCTTGTCGAGCAGTCCTTGCTTGAGGATGATGTTGTGCCAGGAATCGGCGTTCACGGCATGGAACAAATAGAAATCGACGCAATCGGTCTGAAGACGGCCAAGCTGAACATCCAGAATTCTTTCAAAATCGCCGGGCTTCTTCCATTCCCAGCACGGAAACTTGGTGGCCAGGCACGTCTTCTCCCGCCAGCCGTCCTGCAGCGCAAGACCCACGATCCGCTCCGAATGACCGCCATGATAGCCATAGGCGGTGTCGACGTAGTTGATCCCTTTGCCGATCCCACGCCGAATGATGGCGATGGCCTCCTGCTCGTCCACACGCTTGTCGGCTTCATCCTTCCCGACAAGCGGCAGCCGCATGGTGCCAAAGCCCAATGCTGAAACCCGAATGCCCGTTTTGCCAAAATTTCTATACTTCATGCCAAGAATTTACCGCTTTTCGTCGTCGATTTCAAGAACTTATGCACAATTTTCTTGCGCTGAAGCGTAGGATGCCTTAATTTGATGCCATCGAAAGAGATCAATGCACGCTGACTCCTCTGCAAATGTACGGGCATTGACGTCCTTTTGCACTCGCACAAGACCGAGAGACCCCCGCCCATGAAAACCAAGAAGAACTACAACAAAGGTTGCGTCACCCACCGCTCGATGCCCTTCTGGTGCGTCGCGAACCCCCTTGCCGACCCCTTCGGCGGCCCCGTCATGGAGCGCCTCGACCCCGTCGAAATCGCCAGGCTCATCGCCGAAGCCGCCGAGGCGGGACTCGTCGAGATGACCGCGTTTCATGACGACGATCTCGTCCCGTGGGATCCCAAAAACCTCGAAGACGACCTCGACCCCAAAAGCGCCGCCTGCCAGAAGCTGCGCGAGATCAAGGCCATTCTCGACGCCGCGGGCGTCGGCGTCAACACGGCCACCTGCAGCCTCCACGGCAACCCGTTGTTCCGAAACGGCGGCCTCTGCAACCCCGACCCCAAAATCCGCAGGCTGGCCGCGCGCAAGGTCGAACGCACGCTCCGCATGGGCCGGTTCCTCGGCGCCAGGCACTACGTCTACTGGGTCGCGCGCGACGGCTTCGAAGTCCCCGCCGCCACGAACTGGGCCAAGGTCTACGACTGGCTGGCCGACGGCCTGAACCACGTCACGGACTACATCGCCGAGAAGAAGATGAAGAACTACATCGGCGCCTCCGTCGAGCCGAAGCCGAACGAGCCGCGCGGCCAGATGTTCCTGCCCACCAGCGGCCACGCCGTCGGCTTCATCCTCGGCCGTCTCGACAAGCCGGACTTCTGGGGCGTCAACCCCGAGCTGCTCCAGCACGAGAGCATGGCGCTGATGAACGCCTCCATGACCGTCGCCTTCCTGTGCAGCCTCAAGAAGCTCAAGTTCCTGCACTTCGGCTCGCAGATCAAGGCGCAGTTCGACAACGACTTCCCGCCGCTCGTCGGCCCCGAAGGGCTCAAGGAGACGGCCTTCATGTTCAAGACGCTCCAGGACATCGGCTGGAAGGGCGTCGTGGAATACGACTGCCACATGCTCCGCGCCGAAGGCACGCCCGACGACGCCTACGAATCCCGCCGCCAGTTCATCCGCAACTGCACGGAGGCGCTCGACATCGCGCTGGATCTCGCCGCGCGCATCCAGAAGCCCGAGCCCGGACTCTCCGCCACCCAGATCGATCTGGCGAGCATCCGCCAGTTGTGCGCGCTCTAGGAGACGGCGCCATGGCAAGCTACCTCGGCATCGACGCCGGCACCCAGAGCCTCAAGGCGATCATCATCGGCGAGGACGCCGTCCTCGCCGAGGCCACCGTCCACTTCGGCCGAGACCTGCCGCAGTACGGCGCGCCCAATGGCTTCATCCCCCACGACGACCCGACCGTCCGCCATGCCGACCCGCGCCTGTGGGTCGAGGCGCTCGACCTCGCGCTCCAGCGCCTCGCCGACGCCGGCGCCCCGCTCGCCGACGTGCGCGGCATTTCGGGTTCCGGCCAGCAGCATGGCTCGGTCTATCTCGACCGCGAGGGCGGGCTGTCGCGCCCGACCTCGCCCATTTGGATGGATCGATCGACCTCGGCGGAATGCCGCGAGCTCGCCGAGCGCTTCGGCGCGCGGATCCAGGCCGACACCGGCAGCCCGCCCATCGAGCGCTTCACCGGCCCGCAGATCCGCAAGTTCTTCAAGGACGACCCCGCAGCCTACGCGCGCACCGCCCGCATCCACCTCGTGAGCAGCTACCTCTGCTCCCGGCTCGTCGGCGGCGACGCGCCCGTGGACACGGGCGACGGCGCGGGCATGAACCTGCTCAACCTGCGCACCCTGGCCTGGGATCCCGAGCTGGCCGAATTCACGGCGCCGGGACTCCTCCAGAAGCTCCCCCGCCCCGTGCCCGGCGACACGATCGCCGGCGGCCTCGCCCCGCGCTTCGCCCGCTACGGCCTCAAGCCCGGCACGCCCGTGGCCGCGTGGTCGGGCGACAACCCCAACAGCCTCGTCGGCGTCGGCGCCGCCGAGCCGGGCATGGCCGTCATCAGCCTCGGCACCAGCGACACCTTCTTCGCGGCGATGCCGGACTTCCGCACCGACCCCGAAGGCCACGGCCACGTCTTCGCCAACCCCGCCGGCGGCTTCATGAGCCTCATCTGCTTCACCAACGGCTCCCTCGCCCGCGAAAAGGTCAAGGAGGCCTGCGGCGTGGACTGGGCGTTCTTCGACCGCGACGCGCTCGAACAAACGCCGTTCGGCAATGGCGGACGCCTCATGCTCCCCTACTTCGAGCCGGAATCGACGCCGCTCGTCATCAAGCCCGGCGTCCGCTGCAACTTCACCGACGCCACGCCGGCCGAACGCATCCGCGCCCTGCTCGAATCCCAGGTCCTCTCCATGCGCCGCCATTCGTCGTGGATCGACACGACCTTCACCCGCATCCGCGTCACCGGCGGCGCCTCGCAGTCCGAAGGCCTGCGGCAATTGATCGCCGACATCTTCCAGGCGCGCGTCGAGACCCTCCAGGTCGCCAACTCCGCCGCGCTTGGCGCCGCGATGCGAGCGGCCAACGCGGTGGACGGCATTTCCTTCGCCACGTTGTCGGCGCGCTTCTGCCGCCCGACCGCCGTCGTCGAACCCGACCCCGCCCGCCGCGAACAAGCCGACGCCATGCTTGCGGCGTTTGCCGCTTTTGAAGCGGCAAACGCCTAGGGGTTCGAGTCGCTAGTCGCTGGGGGCTGGTCGCTAGTGCCGAAAGGCAACTTTGGCGCGAGCTTTGGCGGCTTGCCATGATCAGACGGATCGGTCGTCAAAGGGCGCCTCAGCGCCCTGCCCTTTCGCCCGCGCAACAGCGGCGCCACCGTTCGTAGTGTGCCCGTCAGGGCATCCCGCGGAAGAAGGGGGAAAGAAGGATGGGAAGAGCGGCCTCCGGCTTTTTCTTCCGTCCCGCTTTCGCTCGATTTCACCCAACGCCTCACGGCGTCACTACAAACTTTGCATCCCCCTCGCCCGCGCAACAGCGGCGCCACCGTTCGTAGTGCGCCCGTCAGGGCATCTCGCGCCTCCGTTCGTAGTGCGCCCGTCAGGGCATCCCGCGCCTCCGTTCGTAGTGCGCCCGTCAGGGCATCCCGCGCCACCGTTCGTAGTGTGCCCGTCAGGGCATCCCGCGCCACCGTTCGTAGTGCGCCCGTCAGGGCATCCCGCGGAAGAAGGGGGAAAGAAGGATGGGAAGAGCGGCCTCCGGCTTTTTCTTCCGTCCCGCTTTCGCTCGATTTCACCCAACGCCTCACGGCGTCACTACAAACTTTGCATCCCCCTCGCCCGCGCAACAGCGGCGCCTCCGTTCGTAGTGCGCCCGTCAGGGCATCCCGCGCCTCCGTTCGTAGTGTGCCCGTCAGGGCATCCCGCGCAAAAAAGCATTTCTTGCCGCCAGCGGGCAGGCATGGTAGAATGTCGCGTTGTTTCAGATTCCACTCCATACTCCAAATTTCAATTGACCCGGTCAATTCACGAGAAAGGCACCGAAATGAAAAAAACGACAATGAAGATCATGATGGCGGCGCTGGCCATCGTCTGCGCCACGGCATGCGCCGAAACCCTGACGGAAGAGGCCGCGCTGGTCGCAACCTGCATGCCGACGCAGGAATTGTATTTCCAGAACCGTCGCCTCGTCGACGTGGAAGACCTGGCGATCACCGGCTACCAGAAGTTCGGTTATGTCAATGACACGCGTGAATACCGATGGACGACGGGGCCGCTGGGCGCTGGAAGTTTCGGCCAAAGCGGTCTCTACCTCTACGCCAACGATGGCAGCGCGCTGACCGTGGAATTCCACGGACGGACACACGGCAGCAATGGTGGGATCGGCAATGGATTCGTGCTGGAACTGACGCAGGAGGGAAGCGACATCCATGGCCAGCTCACCTGGACGGGCGGTTTTACCGGTGCAGATGCGGTCTTCACCAATTCATGGTACGGGCTCCCGATCTCCGGCCTGTACGCGTACAACAGCACGAATGCAACGTACAGCTCCGCCGGCACGAATTTGAAGCTGTATTTCACGGACGCCAGCTCGGTTCCCCGCACCGTGACGTTCCTCGACAAGAACAACGACCTGATCGACACGTATGTCGTCCCGATTGGCGACTATGCCGCCGTTGCGCCCACGCCCCCCGCCTTCAATGGGTATGTGTTCTACGCCTGGGACTCCGATTTCTCCAGGGTCAAGACGAACATGACCGTGACGGCGCTCTACCACGAGCTCTTCACCGTGACGTTCGTCGATGCGGACGGGACGACGGTGATCGACACGCAACTCGTCGAGGAGACCACGGCCGCGACCGCCCCCGACATGACGGGGCGGACGTACAATGGCGAACCCTTTATCGGCTGGGACGTGGATTTCTCGAACATCCTCGGCAACCTGACGGTGACCGCCGTGTATGGTTTGGTTCCAGATTATGTGCAAGGGGCCATTTCAAGCGGGCTTCTGCCGAGCGACGCCTTGATCTGGAGCGGCGGCGGAACCGGCGTTTGGGACAATGTCTCGGAAAACTGGCGCGACATCAGCGGCGTGAAGAGGGTCTGGAGAGCCGGCGCGCCGGCGGCCATTTCGATTCCGGCCGCGATTTCGGTTTCCGGTGCGCAGGATGTTGGCAAGATCATCGCGCTCAACGACGCGGCGACCGTGACGTTCTCCGGGGATCCGATCAACTTCACGGGTTCCGCGACGGCGCGCTTTGCCACCAATTCGACGATTCGCTTCAATAACGACATCGGCGGCGCGGACGGCTTTGTCCAGATCGCCGACGCGGGCGTCGCGGCCCTCACCGAATTCGCGGGGGATTACTCGTCCGAAGGCTGCTTCGCCGTTTCGAACGGCACGATCAAGATCGTGGGCGCAGGCACGTTGTTCGGCGGAAACATGACGGCCGTCGGCGGCAGCGTGACCTCCCCGATTTACATCGGCAAGGATTGCCGAATCGAGTTCGACTCCACATCGGCGCAGACATTCGCCACGCTGATCAACGCCACGAATGCCGGCAGCGGGTGGCCAACGATGAAGACCTTCCCCACCACGGGCCGTTTCGTCGTCGGGCCCAATGCCCGGGACGTCACCTTCACGTGCACGGCGGAAGGCATGCACCGCTTTTACAATGCCATCGACGTCTACGGCACGGTGTCGGTGACTTCCGGGACCTATCACCTGATCCATGGCAACGACTACGGCATCTTCATCCACGACGGGGGCGTCCTCAACCTCGACAAGGGCTACGGCTCCTACGGACACCGCAGCGCCCGCCATACCTGCTGCGCCGGCGGCGTCGTCAACTTCAACGCCGTCGAGTCGATGGGCGCGGCAGACCACACGCTGGCCCTCGACGGCGGCGAAGCGCGGCTGAACGCCGACTACACGGCCAACCTCGCCAAGGACAACGCGCACAACAACATCATCATGAAGAACGGCGCGAAGATGACCGGCACCATGATGACGATGGGCTGGAACCGCACGGCGGGCAACACGCTCGCCGTCGACGGCACCAACGCCTGCTCGATTGCGCTCGGCAAGATTCGCTTCGGACAGAACGCCATAACCGCCGCCGCCGACAAGAAGATGCTCGAGACGTTCGACATCGCCGACGTGACAGGCGACGCGTCTGCGGATCTCACCGTCAGCTCCGAGCTCTACGTCAACTCGGGCGCGGTCTGGACGCCTGCCACGGCTCCCTGGCTCGGCTTCATCAAGAAGGGCGCGGGCACGATGCTCCTCACGGGCGTCTCGACGAACTTCGGCGGCTCGGTCACGCTGAACGCGGGAACGCTCGCGTTCGGTTCCGCAGCAAGGCTCACGGGGCCGGCGCTTGTCGTGACCGGCGACGCGACCCTCGACGTCGCGCAAAGCGGCAGGATCGCGTTCGCCGATTCCAGCGACATGGTCTGGACGGAAGGAAAGACCTTGACCGTCTCCGGCGAACTGGGCGCAAAGACGCTTCGCTTCGGAACGGATGCCAACGGCCTGACCGCCGATCAACTGGCGCAAATCCAGAAGCCGGACAGCACCGCCCTGGCGTGGCTCTCCTCGGAGGGCTACCTGCGGATCGGCAAAGCCAGCACGATGCTCCTTTTGAAGTAATGTGATGAACAAATTTTCTTTTGTCGCCTTTTTCACTCTGTTCGCAGCGACCGTCGGCGGCTTGGCGGCCGATGCCGGCCCGCCGCGGGTTGCCACGAAGCGATCGGTGCCGCTCATCTGGTGCAGCCTGGGGACGTCCATCACCTGGTACAACGACCATGTCGCCCCGTCGTTCACCAAGGGCTACCAGACGCGGGTGATGGAAAAGATCAAGTTCGCGGGCTTCGTCAACCGCGGCGTCAACGCCGGTTGCGTGAGTTCCGCGATCGGCGGCGTCGTCAGCGCGGGCCTCTACACGATCGAGCATGGCGTCAACGATTGGGGCAACTGCGTCAAGCCGGGAACCCTCGCCGACTACGAGAACGACACGGGCGCGGGCACCTTTGCCGGCGGCTACCGCAAGGTGATCGACGCCATCCGCGACGTCAATCCCGAGGCCAGGATCATCCTCTGCACGCCGCGCAAGGCGTATGGATTCGGCAACTACCTCCCGGCAACGTGCGATGGGCGAAAGGAAGGCGGCCACACGCTCAAAGACTACGTCGAGATCGTCAGGGCCATCGCCGAGAAGGAAGGATTCGTCGTTGCCGACTTCCATGCGAATTGCGGGGAGCAAGACGAGCTCGCCTCGCTTTCCATCGACAAGGCGCTTCATCCCAACGACGCCGGATACCAGAAGATGGCCGACGAACTCGTCAAAGCGATCTTGAAGCTGTTTCCCGATGCCGAGGAGGTGGAAGTCGGCCCCGTCGCCTTCGACCGGAACCGGCCGGCGAAACCGGTGACATTCGAAGAGAATCTGACCGCCGCCCCACAAGTCGTCCTCCTCGGGGCGGACGTTGCCCGCATCAAAGTCGATTCCGCGATGATGTGCGGCGCGTGGATCCCCGGCAGTCCGTTCGAATCGACCGTGCATTTCGTCAGGCATGATCCGAAGACAAGGAAGACGACCTGCCAAATCCAAGTTCGCCCGCCGGACAACTGCACGCGATGCGTTGGCGTGGAACTTGCGCAAGAGGGCCGACATGTCTCCGCAAAGATCCTGTGGGCGCGGTATTCCTGGGACGGGCCCGTGGGAACCGATTTCGAGGAGCCCGGCTATTCCGGAACAGCCCCGATCGCGACAAGCCCCGGCGCCATCGGCTACGGAATCAGCGCGATCACCTTCTCGCCGACGGCGTCTTCTGGTCGTTGAAGAAAAAACCCTACTCCGGGCTTTTGACACGGATCACTTCGAAGAGAGGCATTGAAATGAATGCAACGATGAAAACCCTCTTGGCGGCGCTGGCCATCGTCTGCGCCAACGCCGGGGTCGCCAACACGCTGACTTGGAATGGCGGCAACGGTGGCGCCTGGGACGACACGACCCAGAATTGGCTTGCCGAAAGCAGCACCCCAACCGCATGGGTGCCCGGCAGCACGGCACGATTCCGCGACGTCGCGAACGTCGTCGTCTCTGGAGCCAAGAGCGTCGCGGGGATCACCGTCGAGAATGACGTCGTCGGAACAACGACGCTTTCCGGCGACGCGCTGGGCGGGCTCGCGTCCGTTTCGCTCACCAAGGCGTCGCTCCGGATTCAAAACGACGTGACGAACGCCGCGGACATCACACTCGCCGCCGACATCCCCCTCAAGGAGAACGCGACCGCCGCGGCGTTCATCACCACAGAACCGAAACTGCTCTATCCCGGTCGGAAACTGGCGGATGTCGCGCAAATCAAAAACGCACGTCAATGGTCGGGCAATGGCAACAGCACGGCATCGGGAAATGTGGCCCCGCTCCGCATGGTCCAAGGCGCCGACACGCTCGCCTTCCAGTTCGGACAGGACTGCAGTTGGCGGCATTTCATCGTCAGAATCGAGCTTTCCGATTCGCCCGACGGGATCCTGGGCCGGGCGCTCTACTCCCGCGGCGCACATGCGAGCCACTCCCCCTATGATGGCAACTACGACGACTGGGACGAGGTGTCGAAACTGCAGGATGCATTCGAGGCGACGCTCATGGAGGTCGAGACGCCCGCCGCCGGGGAGATGCGTTCCGCCGTGAGCGCGTTGAGCGTCGATTTTCATGCCGACCCGGCTGCGCGCCAACTTGAATTCGCCGGCGAGCTCCGCACCTTCGTCAACGAGACCAATGTCTTCAAGGGCGCCCTCACCCAAACGGCAGGCGGCTGCTTCGTCTTCGCCAGACCGAACGAACAGCTCTGGTGGAGCGATGCCGAATCAAAGGCAACCGTCCATGTGAAGGGCGCGCTGACCATACGTCGCATCGGCACGCTTCCGCGGGCCGTCCCCTACTCCACACGCGTTTTCGACGGCGGCACGCTCGTCTACCGCCTGAGCAACGACGACTGGGCCAACGGGGTCGCCGGCGCGGCGCCGGCGATTGTCGAACAAGGCGGCGTGCTGCAGGTGGAAACGAAAAACTCCATCGGTCGCGCCAAACCGGTTGATCTGCAGGGTGGAACGCTCGACATGATCGACAACGGTGCTGATACCTACGGCAATTCGCTGGAACAACTCACCCTTCGCGATGGCGCCTTGACAACCGGCACCTTCCTCGGCCTCGGCCGGGCATATGAGTTCTGGGGGGCGCGCAAAGGCGTCATGGGGAATGTAACGGTCGTCGGATCGCAGGCAAGCCGGATCGAATCCGGGTACGTCCGGCTCGGATGCGACCAAACGTATGTGAACGCGGATTGCACCGGCGCCTCGTTCAACGTCGCGGACGTCACTGGCGATTCCGCGGCCGACCTCGTGGTCGCCGCTCCAATCAAGGTCAATCCAAGAATCGTGCAGGCGAACAGCGGCTACACGAACGTGTGTGTCGTGAAAACGGGCGCAGGGACGATGGATTTCCAGGGCGCAAACACGTTTTGGGGGCTGATGCGTCTCCAACAGGGAGTTCTTCGCATTTCTGGCGACGGTGTGATTTCACCCAACGCCTGGCTGTTGCTGGAGGGAGGCGCCCTTGATCTCTCCCAGTCCAACGGGGGGATCATCGCCTCCAACATGGTTCTCTGCGCAGACGCCCGGATCATGCCCGGCTCCAAATCCTGTGCATTTCCGGACAGCTCCGAGATGGCCTGGAATCCCGATGCCGTCCTCACCCTTGACGGCGATCTCGGCGCAAAGGCGCTTCGTTTTGGAACGGATGCCAATGGCCTGACCGCCGAACAACTGGCCCGAATCAAGTTGCCAAACAGCACGGCCCAGGCGTGGCTCTCCGCCGAGGGCTACCTGCGGATTGGCAAAGCCAGCACGCTGATCCTTTTGAAGTAGTGTGCAGCGGGTGTGCGGCGACAGCGTTGCCGCACACCCCGGGGTTCGGGGTTCAGGAAATTACGAATTACGAGTGAGAGCCTTGGACTGCTTTGTCGCGAACTTTGTCGAGAAGAAGATCCGACTGATCCGTCCGATCGGCATTTCATCGCAGCAAAGTGGACGCGGCGTCCCCGCCGCGTTTCGCCACCTGCGCCCACTCGCCCGCGCCCTGGCGCGGTGCGCCTCCGAGGTGGGGCGACGCCGTCCCGGCTAGCCGCCTCGCCTGCGTGACTCTCACTTGGCTCACGCCCCATGCGCAGCGCAGTGGACGCGGCGTCCCCGCCGCGTTTCGCCACCTGCGCCCACTCGCCCGCGCCCTGGCGCGGTGCGCCTCCGAGGTGGGGCGACGCCGTCCCGGCTAGCCGCCTCGCCTGCGTGGCGAATGCTTCGTGCATGCCCGCCCTTCGGCCGTTACCGTACCCGTTCCCAGCGAAGCGGTTCGCGTTCACGACAAACGCAACCGAAGGAAGACAGATGGGGACAGACCCCATTTGCTCCGAGGACGTCGATGACGTCGGTTTCGTCGATGACGTCGACAACGCCCGCGACAAAGCTGTCCTGCGGAAACCCCAGCCGCTAGCCGCTGGCCGCTAGCCGCTTTGTCCCGATTACTTGTCGCTTGCGTTGCGTCAATCATTTCCTTTATCCTATGTCGGCATCCATGAACAAATTTTCCTCCATTGCCTTTTTCACCCTCTTCGCCCTCGTTTCCTTCAGCGCCTTGTCGGCACCGGGAGCCCCGCCCGAGGCGCGAGAGGCCGCGAGGGCGCAGATCCTCAAGGACGTCGACGCCATCGACGTCGGCGGCGGGGCGCTGCCGGGGCCGCTGATCTTGATGGGCGACGACGCCTTCCCGCTCGCCGAGTGCCGCAACTACGATGGCACGTGCGCCTTCGCCGCCGCCGGGGCGTTCCATGGGCGCGGGCGCGCGGTCTACCTCGCGCACCCCGCCTACCTCACAAGCCGCCCCTTCCAACGCGACACCGCCACGTTCCTCAAGCAGTCGGTCGATTGGGTCGCAGGCGGAAAATCCAAGGCCAAAATCGCCGTCTTGCGCAACGCCAAGGCGGTCGAAGCCTTCAAGGAACTTGGATTCAAGGATGTCGAAATGATCAGCCATGCCGACAAGCTGAAAGGCTTCGACGTCCTGATCGCCGGCAATTTCCAGAAGGACGAAGTGCCGCCCGTCCTCGACTTCGTGAAGCAAGGCGGCGGACTCGTCGCCGCCGGCCTCGGCTGGGGCTTTCTCTACTACGCGCCAGACGCCAATTTTGCCGAGGACTTCATCGACAACCGCGTGATCGGCCCCATGGGCATCTTGATGGGCAGCGTCGGCTCGTCGCGCATCGACGGCGCGTTCCCGACGGCCTGCGACAAGATCCCGTCCGGCACGCTGGTGGACGACGCGCTCGCGCTCGCAATCAAGGGGGAGTTCGCATCGACCGCCGAACGCAAGCAGGTCACCAAGACGCTCACGCATTTGATCGATGCGCTTCCGAACGGCGTCCGCCCCGACGTGGACGCCAAGCTGCTGGAACTGGCCTCGCGCCCCGAAGCCTCGGCCCTTCCGTCGCCGGACAAGCCGGTCGGCTCGGAATCCGTCTTCGCCCGCCTGGCCATCACCGCGCGCAAGAACGCATGGCTGGCGGAGCCCGAAAAGCTCTGGCCCGCCGACCCCGCCGCCGCCGTCTATCCCGGCCTCGTCAAGCCCGACACGCCGTCGATCCAGAGGTGCGTCGGCATCGATCTCGCCATTCCGCGCTGGCATTCGACCGGCGTCTTCGCCCCCGCCGGGCAGGCTCTGACGGTCACGCTCGACAAAGACGCCCTCGACCTCGGACTCAAAGTGCGCGTCGGCTCGACGGCGGACGACCTCAGCGGCTGCGACGAGTGGCGCCGAGCGCCCCGGGTGACGATCGAAATCCCGCTCGTCAAGGAGACGACGACGTTCGCCACGCCGTATGGCGGACTCGTCTACATCGTGGTTCCCAAAGGAGCGAGGAAGCGCCGCGTGGACGTCGGCCTTGACGGCGGCGTGATGGCGCCGTGGTTCAAGCTCGGACGCGACGCCAACGACGCCTTCATCCGCGACTGCGCCAAGACCGGCGCCCCCTACGGCGAGATCGAAGGCACGAACTTCATCCTCACGGTGCAGACTTCGCAACTGGCGCAAGTCGCCGACCCGGAATGGATCGCCGCGTTCTGGGATCGCGCGCTCGATGCCGCCCAGCATCTGGCGCAATGGGATCGGCGCGAATCGCCCGAACGCATCTGCTCCGACGTCCAGCTCGCCACCGGATGGCTTCACAACGGCTATCCGCTCATGTACCACGTCAACACCGGGAACCCGCTCGACTGGGTGATCGACAAGGACGGCCTCGAACGTGGCGAAGGCTGGGGCCCCTTCCACGAAATCGGGCACAACCACCAGCATGGCGACTGGACGCCCGAGGGGACGGCCGAAGTCACGGTCAACCTCTTCACCTGCTACATCATCGAAACCGTCTGCGGCGCCAACATCCGGGAAGAGCGCTTCCCCTCGGGCCGTCGCCAACAGGACTCCCGCGTGAAGCGGTGGGTCGCCAAAGGCAGGAAATTCGACGACTGGAAGGCCAATCCGTTCCTCGCGCTCGACATGTACCTCCGCATCAAGGAGGCGTATGGCTGGGACGTCTTCATCCAGACCTTCGCCCGCTATCGGCAGCCCGGCTTCCGCCGCCCTGCCAACAACGCAGAAAAGTGGAACATCTTCGCCCGCGAGATCAGCGCCGCCGCAAACGCCGACCTCGCGGCCGCAATGGACGTCTGGTCCATTCCGCTCTCGCCCGAGACGCTCGCCGACTGCTCGAAGCTCCCGCCCGCCGACCCGCGCATCACCAAGGGGCTGGTGCAGACGCCGTATGTCTCCCCGCCTTCCAAGCCCATCACCGGGCTTTATCTGGGCGTCTGCCTCGCCGGGCCGGACGCCGGCAAGATCGAAACGTACCCCTCGCGCGAGGCCGTCCCCGGCGGCGAGCGGGACGTCCGCTGGAAGACCGATTGGATGCTGTTCCGCCGGATCGAGCCGACCCCGGCGCCGACGCGCATCGGACGCCCCGGAGCCGACCCGAAGGCTTCGGACGCCGAGCGCGAAATCGAAATCAGCAGCCCCTACTACCTCGCCATCTACGAAGTCACGCAGCGGCAGTGGTTCAACGTGATGGAAACCTGGAAGCCGAACTGCTTCGGCGCCAAGGGCGATCGCGAGACCCGCCCCGTCAACGGCGTCTCCCACAACGAAGCCCGCGGCTCCACCGGCGACGGCATCAACTGGCCCAAGACGGGCCGGCAGGTCGCCGCGAACTCGTTCCTCGGCAGGCTCCGCGCCCTGGCCGGCAGCCAAATTGAATTCGACCTGCCGACCGAGGCCCAGTGGGAATACGCCGCCCGCGCCGGCACAACCAACAAGTGGAACAACGGAGAGGATCCCCAGCCCTACTCCACGAACAACGTCCGTTGCGACCATGTGCTCGACAAGCTGGGACGCTACGCCGGCAACGGCGGCGAGCCGCCCCCCGGCGAGACGCTCAAGCCCGAGACGAAGACGCCCTACGGAACGGCGCCCGCAGGCAGCTACCTCCCCAACGCCTGGGGCCTCTACGACACGCACGGCAACGTCTACGAACACTGCCTCGACTGGTTCTGGCCGGCCGGCGAGGCGCCAGACGTTTCGGGCAAGGATCCCCAGGGACCGCCCGAACCCCGCGACTCCAAGGCGCCCCGGCGCGTCATGCGCGGCGGCTCCTACTGGAGCAGCCGCTTCGGCAGCGCCGATGCCGCCGCCAACTGGCAACGCTGGCTTGGCGACCTCTGCGACCCCGGAACGGCGCACGGCGCCGTCGGACTGCGCGTCTGCATGCCGGCGGAAATCGCGCTTGCACCGCAACTCCCCGCCGGCGCGGAACCGCTGTCGCCGGCGGCTCTCGCCGCCCGCGCCGACCTCGTCCGCGGCGTGCGCTTCCTCGACTCCGCCGGACTTCCCGGCCCGGTCTATGTGACCGCCACGAACGCCTTCCCCCTCGTCGCCGCGCGCAACTGGGACCGCTCGCCCGCCTGCATGGCCGCCGCCGCCTTCCACGGCAAGGGCCGCGTCGTCGTCGTCGCGGACGACGTCTTCGACGAAAGCCTCGGCGACAACGCCATCTTCCGCCGGAATGCGCAGACATGGCTTGAAGGCGGCGCGCTCGGCGAAGTGCAAGTCAGGGACGTCGGACGCCTTTCAGCCGCCGAAGCCGCATCCCTCGCCCGTTGGGTCGAGCGCGGCGGCGGCCTCTTCGCGCACGGCCGCGCCTGGCCGTGGCGGCGGCGAACCGCCGCCGAGACGGGCGCCGCCCGCATCGCCGACTGGCCCGGCAACATCGCCCTCCAGCCCTACGGGCTCATGATCGGCGACTTCTGCGTGTCCCGGACCAGCTCCGAAGGCTTTGGGGCGCGCCGTCCCTGCGAAGAGGACTCCGCCGTCGCGCCGGCCGAGGTCTTCTCGATCCAACGGCTCCGAAAATCGCCCCCCGCCGTCCCGACGCCGAAAACCGAACGCGACGCCAACGGCCTGCTCGTCCGCCCCGGCGACACCATCGCCTTCCTCGGCGACTCGATCACCCGCCTCGGCGGCGAAAAGTTCGGCTACATCGACCTGGTCCTCCAAGGGCTGGAGACCGTCGGCGTCACCAACGTCAACAAGGTCCTCGCCGGGGTCGACGGCAACCATTCCGGCGACATGCTCAACCGCAGCGGCGCCATTCTGGCAAACCCCGAAATCAAGATCATGACGGTCTCGTGCGGCGTGAACGACGTCTGGGGCTACGACTGGGGGCGCGGCGTCGAGCTTGAGGACTACATGCACAACGTCCGCGCCATCTACAACAAGGCGGCGACCGCCGGCGTGCTCGTCGTCGCCATGACGCCGACGCTCATCCAGGAAGACCCCGCGTTCGAGAAGAACCGCATCCTCGACCCCTACGCCGACTTCATCCGCGCCGAGGCCAAGGCTCGCGGGCTCCCGCTCGCCGACCCCCGCGCCGACCAGATCGCCGCCCTCGCGACCCTCCCGCCCGACAGCGGACGCCACTTCACCTACGACGGCGTCCACCCCGTCTGGGAAGGCCACAAGCTCCTCGCCAAGGCCGTGCTCAAAGCCCTCGGCGTCCCCGAGGCCAAACTCCCCGACATCGAAAAAGCGTGGAACAAGAAAAAGGCCGCGAGCCGTTAATTAACGACTCGCGGAGAGGGTTCAGTAAACTTTGTCGATTTGTTAACCCAACGAAGAGCCAAGAACTGACTCAATCGCATACGAAGCAAGACGGAGCAATGCCGTCTTTACGTGATGATGCGCGACGTTATAAAGCGGAATTCGGTAATGATCTCATCCTCTGCGCATCATTTTTTCAAAAGCTTGCCCCCGTACCGAACTAGAGCGCTTTAAGAAAATCAGTGGCCGCATTTTGTCCTCCTGCCCCAAGACGCCGAACCCTGGTTTAAAGCGTGCAGCTATGCTGTTTTTAAAGCGCCCTAGGTTAAATTAAATTTAGGGTTCCAATATAACAACCATACGTATTGGCTTTCTTATCATCGTCAAGAAAGTTGACAGAATAATTTTCGTTTGAGACATAAACATGGACTTTGTCCACGTCACACTCAAATACAATGTTCCCTGCAGAATTCTGAGTAATCGTATTGTACCCTTTGTAATAGTTCAGGGTACTTGACGGAGCTTCACCGACGACTACAATTTTCGGATTAATTGCCTCAAGCCATTCACTCGGAACTTTTCCACTGTTCCGACCATGGTGTGGTGCAAAAAGAATATCAGCTTCGTCAGGCGTAAAATCACCCTTGATCTCCTCCATAAATTCAGACGTAAGGTCTCCCATCCACAGCAATGTGGCACCTTGTTTCAAGCTGTATTTTATCACACAGGAGATATTGTTCGGGCTGTTTCCCTTCTTAGCTTCGACCAGAGCAGATTGATAATGTTTATTAGACATGATAGGCCAGAGAAAAGAGATTCCTGCACCATCTCGTTCATCATCACTCTGGTTAAGCCATTTCCTCTTGCAATGGCAATACACATGGAAAGCCTTTTTTGCATCATCTCTCAAATTGCAATAACGATTGAAATCATCCGTCTTATCTGACTTAGTAGCTTCATTTGCCACGCAGTAGAAATTCAAAATATTTATTGCATCATCCAGCTCCACAAGATATCTGATATGATCATCATCAGGATGTGTGGAAATGAATCGAAATATACCTTTGTCGGAGGACTCCGACTTGATTTCCTTGATGATGGCATCCTTGTTTTCTTCCGACATGCAACAGTCAATTATGGTAAAGCTATCGCTATCATGCTTGATATAGAACATATCACCATCGCCAACAGATATAGATTTCACGATACTCATAGCAATCTATTTGCCTCCACCCTCTTAGTTATGTATAAAGTCTGTTTCCTGTAGGAAAACAAGAACAGAATAACAAGAAAAATTACAGCAATAAAAGGAGTGGCTTTCTTAATCACCGGACACCAGTCTTCTATGGCTTCATAGATACGAAGAAAGATTAATAAAATAAACAGTGCGCAAAACGTACGATACATGTTATTCTGCTCAGACAAAACTTCAACCTTCGGATCCGTTTTGGTCACGTTCACGAAATCCGCATAAGCGGCGAAACAAACAAACGAGGTCTTCTTAAGCAATGGTTCTACAACCAATGATCCGACTCGACTGATGATCATACCAATAAAGTAATAGAAAAATAGACCTACAAGAACATCTTTTTGAATAAACGACCTGCTCAAGAAAAGTTCTGCCAATGCTACAAAGACAACTCCGGGTAGCAGATAATTGAAGATATTATACGATGAAAGCTTGTCGAGAACATCCTTCATGCTTAGTTATTATCCTTTTCAACTACCAATCAATAGACCATGCCCCAAAAAACAATTCCGGAATTGATTGACTGTAACCTAAATTCCATGCATTCGTCAACAAAAGATTTTAGAATGAGAAAAAAAGGTCGGATGGTCGGGTGTGTCAAATAAAGTAACAGACAAATCCGGTATTGCCTACCCGCTATGTTTTGAAAGGGATTTTGGTGTAGTACTTTCACTGCAATTGAACCACACCCTGCACCATCGCTGTCCCTTCCTGATTCAGGAGGTGTGTTTTCATTGCCATACTACTCCCTACACAGGGATGTGAGGACTGGCAGGATGCCGCTCCCACGTCCAATGTGCCTGTTGATTTTGAATTTGGCATCAAGAAAGCCTCCATGTTTCATGGAAACTCAAGGAACCATGTTACGATTCTGACACACACCCATCCATGGCCGGGCGGGAGGTCAACGTATAATAGGCAGCACAAGAAACCGAATGGGCATCAAGGGCGTCATGTGGTGCGCCTCCCGCTCGCCTGGCGTTAGGACAGGTAGTTGTCTAATCAACTTAATGGTATATATAGAATACTATATTCTCATCAGTAATATAATATGCCTTGACATTCCCCACGCAAAAAAGTATTCTGCCCCCCATGTCTGTAATAAAATTATCTGGATTTAGATGCGACCGATGCGGTCACGAATGGGTTCCGCGTGAAAAACGGAAACTGCCGACTGTTTGTCCGCAATGCAAAAGCCCGTATTGGAACACACCTCGGCGACGGAACAATCACAAACATCCCAGACAAAACCAAGCCACATGACAACCCGCAATTACGATATGAGCACTCTTCCAAAACCCTCCGCGACAAAACTACGCGGTGGGTACTACACACCGTCATCAGTCGCCGAATGGTTGACCAAGTGGGCGATCCGTTCAGGAAGCGATTGTGTCCTTGAGCCCAGCTGCGGAGACGGGGTTTTTCTAACTGCTGCTGTAAAAGCCATCAAGAACAAAAACTCTCAGCAGAAAAAAAGACCAATCCAGATCACAGCCATTGAAATCATCAAGGAGGAGGCAGACAAGGCGCGCGCACTGGCACCTGAATGGGCGACGGTGATCAATGACGACTTCTTCAAGTGGCTTGACAACCATATCAAAGAACCCCAGTTCGATGTCGTGCTGGGGAACCCCCCCTTCATCCGTTATCAGAACTTCCCCGAGCCATCCCGTAGCATCGCAATGAGCATCCTGCAAGCACAAGGGATGCGTCCAAACCGGCTAACGAACATCTGGGCGCCCTTCGTACTTGGTGCAATGCTAACGCTACGTGAAGGCGGACGACTTGCGATGGTTATTCCGGCAGAAGTGATGCAAGTGGCTTACGCAGGACAGTTGCGCCAACGCCTAGTTGACTCATTCCGTCGTATTACAATCTACGCCTGCAATGAAATGTTTTTCGAAAACGCGGAGCAGGAGGTCGTTCTCTTGCTTGCAGAAGGCAAGATCGCACCTGATCCCCAGAACAAGTGCAACATCACGCTTGTTGCGAAAGACAGCGTGAATGAGCTGTTAAAGACCGACCCTGGCAATGACAAGCACCGACCAAAACCGAAGTATGTTCAGCACGACACGGAGAAGTGGCTAAAGTACTTCCTGGACGCCGACGAAATTGACTTTATGCGCGCACTACGCAGACATAAAGATGTCACGACATTAAGTGAACATGGCACAGTGAACGTAGGCGTGGTCACAGGAAACAATGGATTCTTCGTCCTTGATCAACAGCAAGTAGATTCATTTGATGTCTCAGCTTTTGTGGTGCCACTGATAGGACGATCTGCACAACTTCGCGGCGCAGTCTTAAGGGATCAGGAAATGAACGTTATGGCTCAGGAGGGCAAGCCAGTCTTTCTACTTCATTTGGCATCGCATAGTTTGTCCGCATTCACGCCTGGCCTTCAACGAATGATCGCCGAAGGAGAAGAACGCGGCGCTCATCGTGGGTACAAATGCAGCATTCGAAATCCATGGTACAACGTTCCTGCAGTCTGGCAACCAGACTGTTTCCTCTTCCGGCAGATATACGACTTCCCTCGCGTCGTTTTAAACGAAGCAGAAGCCACATCGACTGACACAATCCACCGTGTGAGGTGTCAGACATCCGCAGCAAAACTTGCATCCAACATCTATACCCACATGACTGCCGCTTCTGCTGAAATCGAAGGACGTAGCTATGGTGGTGGCGTGTTGGAACTAGAACCCACTGAAGCAGAGCACTTGTTAGTTCCACGCACTCTGGATGGCGCGATGCCTGTTGACGAAGCTGATCAATTGATAAGAAATGGACGACTGACAGACGTCCTGGAATACAATGACACAGCTGTACTTCGTGATTCGCTAGGGTTGAGCTCTTCCGAGTGCCTGATGCTCAAACAGATCTGGACGAAGATGCGTGATCGCCGAATATCACGGTGCAAGACCAAGTAGGTCGTTCAAGATTCTACATTTTCTCGCCATCGGCATCTGCGGAATCATCAACAGACTCGGCAGCCGCCTGTTTTGCAGCTTTCTGCACTGCCGATGGTTCGTCATGGGGTGCCATGCCAAAATATCGCTCGTGGTATGCGTTCTGAATCTGCTCGGAGAAGATTTCGATTCGAAGGGGGGAATCTTTTGGAGGCCAAGTCTGATCAATCACACCTTCGAAAGGATCCCATAGAACGAGTGATATGGCCTCAGCCTTATGGGAAACATCAATCGGAGACTTGCGTCCGACGAGCCTGTTCAACATGCGTGTGAACCGTTCTCGCTTTTGCGCTATAAGGCACGGCGATGGAATGACGACAACAAACCCGACAACAGCGTACGGAAATCGAATGTGAACAGTGGTCGCTTCGGTACCGAGATCGTTGAGCATGTTTTGAAAGTTCTTACCGACGCTTTTTGTGTCGTTCAACGTCTTGCTGTCCAAGACGAACCGAACACCATCCGGTCGATAACCAACGTCATAGTTCTGCGGCCGGATGCCGCCGATGACTCGGACGGGGCCGACTTCTACCGCATCTTTCTGTGGACGCAAATCCTTAGGGCCTGGCCTAACAACCTTTATTCCGCCCAGCATCGCGGCTAGAGCCTTGCCGATCGCGTTGTCAAAGACATACCCAAAATCCATACCTTCTTTCTTGTTGAAGGCTTTGTTCTTTTGCCACCTCTCTCCCCATGCCCGAAGTTCTTCAGGAGGGATCTGGATAGGAGGCATTTGTTCAAGTAGTGCCATGTCAAAGTTTATATCACAGCAACCTGCTACTTGAAAAGCGAAAAGTGACGAACCGCAGGAGGTAGCTACGCACTCCCTTCGATTCACCTCTGAGAAATAAAACAGACTGTCCGCCACTTAGTCGATTCATTGGGCAAATAACAATTAGCGACATATAGCAGCAGGTACCGTGCCGTTGGAGAACAAAAAAGTTTTTAGGGGCTATTTCCTGTTTCTCAAAAAATGGTCGGGGCATCGAGATTTGAACTCGAGACCTCTTGCACCCCAAGCAAGCGCGCTACCAGGCTGCGCTATGCCCCGCCACCCTCTCTCCACCGTGGGGCGGGATCTCCGCGTCCCATCCTCGCGCCACTCGCCCAGCTACTCAGCCGTCGTGGCCGAGGCCGGGGTGGAACCTTCCTGACCCGGCGCATTGGATGCTGCGGGTCTAGGCCTGACATCGTCGTAGAAATGGGCCATCGACGTATTAATATAGGGCACAAGCCAGAAAAATCCGATGCCGAAGGTGAAGACGCACAGAATCGCCCACCCGATAAACCGCAAGTGCAGGCAGAAAAACTTCCACTTGTTTCCGCGCATCATCTCTTTGCTTCTGCCGATGGCCTCGCGCGATCCAACAGTCGGATCATCCGCGAGGACATAGAACGTCATCGAATAGGCATACGATGCAATGATTCCAGGAACAATCAGCAATAAAGACCACAGGAGGATGAACAACCCCATCCACAGATGCGCCGCCAGCGCCGTTCCAAATCTCTGGAACCCCTGGAAGAGGTCTCCCACATCGGCGGCCGACCGACGCGCAAGCTTCAAAAACACCAACGAAAAACCAACCAACAACGGACCCGTGCAAATCAGTTGAGCGATCGATCCGACAGATATCGATCCGACAGATGGAAGGAAGGAAAGCCCCATTTCAATGACCATGTACAAAGCAAACACGCCCGCGGCAAACCCCCAACGCGTGCGGAGGGATTCGCGCGCCATTTGCATGAGCCGGGCATTTGGCGTCGTTCCACTGCCTTGAGCGGCTGTCGACGACGGACTGCTGGGTGCAGGGACCAAAGCAGACGACGAAGGTGGAGCGAAACGATCCATGATGCTCGATGCAGGCACCCATTGATCGCCGAACGTCACATTCCAGACCAGATCGCCTGGCGCGATCTCGCCCTGCTGAATCAAACGAGAAAACGCGTCCTCGTCAACGGGACCAACCTGCTGTCCATTTTTCGCGTAATACCATTGCATTGCATCGTATCCTTTCCATTCATTCTGCCAAAAGAGCCGTTCAGCCCGCTTCAGGCAAGCGTTCGCCCACCTCGAAATCGAAAGTCTAGCCTTTTTCGCGCAATGGGTCAACCACTGAAAAAAGGGTTGAAAAAAACACTTGCAATCCCCAACCGGATTATGATAGTTTGTTTGCCAGTCAAGCGAGCTTAGCTCAGTGGTAGAGCTCTACCTTGCCAAGGTAGATGTCGAGGGTTCGAATCCCTTAGCTCGCTCCATTTTTTTTGCGAGTATAGCTCAGTTGGTAGAGCAGCTGACTCTTAATCAGCGGGTCGTGGGTTCGAGTCCCCCTACTCGTACCAGATTCCCAGCCCTGCAAGGCAGCCCCTTGCAGGGCTTTGTCTTTTTGCCTTGTGAAATCGAGGCTTTTTCTGTAGGATTTAGCTTTTCAAGACCTCAATGAGCAAAGGGCAGGAAATGGCAGGAATTTTCAAGGCATACGACATCCGCGGTCTCTACGGCAAGGAGCTGACGGAAGATTTGGCGCAGAAGATCGGGCGCGCGTTGGTCACGTTCCTCGGTTGCCGCAAGGTGGTGGTGGGGCGCGACATTCGTCCGCATTCCACACCGCTCTTCGCGGCGCTGGCCGACGGCATCACGCTTCAAGGCGCCGACGTGGTGGATCTGGGCGAGTGTTCGACGCCGATGTCGTACTACGCCAACGGCATTCTGGGATGCGACGCGGGCGTGATGATCACCGCGTCGCACAATCCGGGACCGTACAACGGCTTCAAGCTGGCGCGCGCCCAGGCCGTGCCGATCAGCGGCGCGACGGGCATCGCCGACATCGAGCGCATCGTCGCCGCCGGCGACTTCGCGCCGCCGGCCGCGGTTCGCGGCACGGTGTCGCGCCACGACATCGCGGCCGAGTACGCCGCTTTCGTCCGCGGGCATGCCGACCTCCGGCGTCCGCTGCGCATCGCGGCGGACTTCGCCAACGCCATGGGCATCTGGGAGGCCGAGGCGCTGAAGGGGCTGCCGCTGGAGATGACGCGCCTTTACGACGAGCCGGACGGCCGCTTCCCCAACCACGAGGCGAACCCGCTGGATGCGAGCACGCTCGACGACCTGCGCGCCGAGGTGCGCAAGGGCGGCTACGCCTTCGGCGTGGCCTTCGACGGCGACGCCGATCGCGCGGGCTTCGTCGACGAGCGCGGCGAGATCATCCCGATGGACATCACGACGGCGCTCATCGCCCAGGACATTTTGAAGCACAATCCCGGCGCGGCGATCTTCTACGACCTGCGCAGCAGCTGGGCCGTGAAGGAGGTCATCGAAGAGGCGGGCGGCAAGCCCCTGATGAGCCGGGTCGGCCACGCCTTCATCAAGAGCCAGATGCGCGAGCACGACGCCGTCTTTGCGGGCGAGCTCAGCGGGCACTACTATTTCAAGGCCAACTTCACGGCGGAGAGCTCCGCGCTGGCCGTCCTGGCGCTGGCCAACATCGTCAGCGCGTCGGACATTCCGCTTTCCGAAATGGTGCGGCCGATCCAGCGCTACCACGCAAGCGGCGAAATCAACACGAAGCTCGCGAGCCGGGCCGATGCGGAACGCGTCATCGACACGCTCAAGAGCCGCTATGGTGAAAAAGGCCGCCTGTTCGAGCTCGACGGCGTGAGCGTGGAGTTCGACGACTGGTGGTTCAACGTGCGCTGCTCGAACACGGAGCCGCTGATCCGCCTCAATCTCGAAGCGAAGGCGCCCGAGGCGATGGCCGCCCGTCGCGACGAGCTGTTGAAAATCATTCGCGGGTAGGCAAATGCTGAAAAATCAAGGTCCATTAGACGAGAGGGTATTGGCAGGATGAATGCATGTCAGGATGTCCATAATGTGTTGATGAAGAAGTTCCAGGACAAGTTCGGGCGCGAGCCCGACATCGTGGCGTATGCGCCGGGACGCGTCGAAATCCTGGGGAACCACACCGACTACAACGAGGGCTACGTGCTCTCGGCGGCCATCAACTTCGGCACCTACTTCGCCGTGGCGCGGCGCGAGGGGCTGGCGTCACGCCTCGTTGCGGGCGATGTGATGGAAGAGGTGGCGTTCGAGGCGGACAATCCGCTGGCGAGCCGCGACCGGATGTGGTCGAACTACGTCAAGGGCGTCCTCTTCGGCCTCAACGAAATCCAGAAGCCGACGCACGGCTTCGACGCCATGTTCCTCGGCAACATTCCGCTGGGTTCCGGGCTCTCCAGCTCCGCCGCCCTTGAGGTGTCGGCCGGATTCGCCTTTGCGCGCCTTTACGGCCTGACCGTCAGCAATCTCGACATGGCGCGGATCGGCCAGCGCGCGGAGCATGAGTTCGCCGGCGTGAAGTGCGGACTGCTCGACCAGTTTTCCAGCATCAACGGGAAGAAGGACAGCCTCGTCTGGAGCGATTTCCGCACGTATGAGGTGAAGACCGAGAAGATCGGCGAAGGCGTCTGCTTCCTGATGTGCAACACCAACGCCAGCCATGCGCTGGTGGACGGCGCCTACAACGAGCGTCGCGAGCAATGCGAAAAGGGCGCGGCGTTCTTCGCCTCCGTCCTGGACCATCCCGTCGCGGCGTTGCGCGACGTCTCCTGGGCCGAATGGCTTGAGCACAAGGACAAGATGGACGAAACCACCGCCAAGCGCTGCGCCCACCCGATCGGCGAAAACGAGCGCGTGCTCTCCGGGATCGAGATGTTGCGCAACGGCAACCTCCAGGGCTTCGGGCGGCTGATGTTCGAGTCGCACGACAGCTCGCGCAACTACTTCGAGAACTCGTGCCCGGAGCTCGACACGATCGTCGACGCGGCGCAGGCCACGCCGGGCGTTCTGGGCGCCCGGCTTTCGGGTGGCGGTTTCGGTGGCAGTGTCGTCGTGCTCGTGGACAAGACGCAGGTCGCCTCGGTGGAGTCCACGCTTCGCGCCGCCTACGCGCACCGCCACGGCTCCCGCTGCGACACCCGCATGATCACCTGCTCGGACGGCGCCCGGATCATCAAGGGCTGATGCGCCGCGCGCGGCGCATCAGCCGGCGCATTCGCATTTGAACACGGAATCCCAGTCGCCCGTCTGGCGAATCCGGCAGCCGGGCGGCACGGTCAGGAATTCCTCCGGCGGATGTTCGCCCGCGAGCAACATGCGGATCAAGCGCAGACTGCCCTCCAGCTCCCTGAACTCGCGGCCCTCGGACGCCGCTTTTTCCATGCATGCCGCCTTCTCGGCGGAACAGGGCACCTCCGGCGTGGAGATGAAATACACGGGCTGGAGCCTGCCTTCCAGCTTCGGGCGCATGGCCTCGAGGATGTACTGCGCGTTGTCTTCGCCGTATTTTTCGACGAGCGCCTCGTAGCTGTCGCCTTCGACCAGGTCGCCATCCTCAAAATAGTAGTTGCCATGCCTGATGAATCCAATCGAGCTGAACGGCGTGCTGGGCATCTCGCGGAACACGGCGGCGTAGCGCGCCATGCCGCCGAGCAGCACGGCGCAGCAATCGTGGCAGCGCGGAAGCACCAGCGGCACGTCGCGAGCGACGAGCCCGTCCGTGGCGCGTCCGCAGAGACCGTAGAAAAGCAGCACCGCATCGCACGCGACGGCGGCGTCGATCGCGTCCTGCAGCTTCTTGCGCAAAAGCGAGGGGCGGGCATGCTCGCCAAGCTCGATGTAGGTCGCATCGAGCGCGTCGCCGCGCTCACGGGCGACGGCTTCGATCTCGTGCTGGAAGACGTTGCAGGAAATCACGCGGCGCTTCATGGCAGCAGCAACCCGTCGATGTAGTTGTCTTCAAACGAAGGCAGCGTGTTCAGCGGCACTTCCTCCGGCAGATCCGACAGCGCATCGAACTCCCGCAGGGTCGCGGGGTCGCACGCAAGCCGCGCGGCGCCTGCAAGGCAGGTGTTGCCGGCGATCACGTAATCGCGCGCGGGCAGCATCCCGATGGCGACGGCGTTGGGAACGTCCAGGTGCTGCGCAAAACCGCCCGCCAGGTAGATGCGCGACGCCGCGACGCCACAATGATCCTCCAGCGTCTTGATGCCCGCCCACACGGCCGCCTTCGCCTTGAGCACCTGTTCAAGGTCCTTTTCGTTGATGGCGATGCCGGGCGCAACCGCGAACTCCGCGACGGGCGGGTCGAATCTGCCAACCCGGTTGAGCCTGCCGCTGCGGCGCTCGACGGCCACGAAATCCACAATGGCCGAACCGCAGAGTCCGTCGGGAGACGCGCCGCCGCCGATGACGGTGAACCCGCCTTCGCCATGGTAATGATCCATCGCGCCGGGGACGGCGCGGCTGCCGGACGACAGGCCCGCGCCCTCGAACGCCGGGCCCGCCGCCGCCGCCGCGCAGACGTACCCGGCCTGGGTCGCCAAGATGATTTCGCAGTTTGTGCCGATGTCCACAAGCATCTCGCCCGCCGCCAGCGCCGTCTCGTGCAACCCTGCGCAGAGGTCGCCGCCGATGTACCCCGATATCGAGGGCATGGTGTGAACGGGAACGCCTTCGACAAGGTCGTGCGCAACCGGGAACCTCCTCGTGGGAGGCGTGAACGGCATGACGCCGATGGACTCGGGATTCACCCCATGCAGGATGCAGCTCATCACGGTGTTGCCCGCGACGGCGATGCGGGCGACCCCGTCCATGCCAAGCTCGCGGAGCAGCGCGCGGAGGCCTTCCACAACCGTCTGGCGCATCGGCTCAAGCCCGCCGGCGGCGGCATGCGAAATACGGGTGACCACGTTGTCGCCGTATTTCATCTGCGGGTTGTACGCGCTCGCGCGCGCGACGACCTTGCCATGCACAAGCTTCGCGGCGGCGATCGACGTCGTGCCGAGGTCGATCGCCACGACGGGCTCGCGATTGTCGGGAAGCGCGCGACCGATCCGCCACCCATCTGAAATCTGTCCGCCGCCGCCCGCCTCCAGCAATGACGAGCGCGGCACGTCGACGACGCCGACGCCGCGGACGAGCCGCGTCCGGCAGGCGCGCGCATGCGTGGGGGTGGCGACAGGCGCGCCGTCGACCTCCCAGTCGCCGGATTTGAGCACGACGCGGCATCGTCCGCACGTTCCATTGCCGCCACAACGCAAATCCAGTTGGACGCCGGCCTCTGCAAGCCGCTGCGGCAGCGCCCCGGATTTCCCAACAGTGACGGTCATGATGGCATCTCAATACGTCCCGAGTTTCCTGCCAAGCTCCAGAAAATACTTGTACGTCTCGTAGTCGGTCGATTCCGGTATGGAATGGTCGGAGTGGAAGATGAAGCCGTTGTTCTTCATCACGAACGGGATCTTCGATTCCAGCTCGCGCTTGACGCCCTCGAGGTCGTTCGAGGCCACGGGACGCACGTCCAAACCGCCCATGAGCGAAATCCTGTCGCCAAAGTCCTTGTAGATCTTCAGCAAGTCCATGCCGGCCTTGACCTCGATCGCCTGGAGGCAGTCGATCCCGGCCTCGACGAGGCCCGGGAGAAGCGGCTCGACGAACCCGCAGGAATGCAGGACGACGGGGAGCCCGAGCGAATGCAGATAGTCGATCGTCTTCTTGTGCGCGGGCATGATCAGCTCGCGGTACATGTCGGGCGACATGAACGGGCGGCCCTTGAAGCCCATGTCCTCGAAAAACCACACGCCGTCGGGCTTGCCGGCCTGGGCGAACAGCTCCTCGTAGAGCGCGATGATCAGATCCGCATACGTCATGGCCATCTCGAGCACCCAGTCGGGGTCGAGCGCCATGCCGACGAGCATGTTCTCGTGACCGGCAATCGGGTGTATGGCCTCGAAGGCGTTGACGCTCGCCGTGCAGAAGAAGCGCCCGCTCCTCTGGCTCGTTTCCTTCATCGCCCGGTAGTTGTCGATGGAGAGGCGGTTCGCGGACGGGACGAGGAACGGCCTGGCCTTCTCCTCCCAATCCTGCCGGTTGGCGATGGCGTAGCCAAGGTGCTCGGGCGTGGTGGCGTGATGCTTGTGGCGGCGCAGCTTCGCGCCGTTGCCGTCAAGCACCGTGCAGGTCTCCTCGTCCTCGGCGAGCACCACTTCCTTGAATTCCGGCTGGATGGCGAGATTGAGCACCCAGTGGTTTTCGATGTCGAGATCGAAATGCTCCACGCACGACTGATCCTCGGGAATCCTGCCCGCGTCCACCCAGTTCTTGCGCGTAAACGACCAGAAGGACTCGAAGGCGCCGATCCTGTCCACGCTCTGCCTTTTAAGCTGCCTGGAAATCCGTTCCTTGCCTGTCATCATGTCAAACGGCCTTGACTACGCGAAAAAACCGTCGAGCAGGCGGACGGCGCCGTTGGCGTCTTCGCTGTACCCGTCCGCGCCGATGTCGTCGCAGAACGCCTGCGTCACCGGCGCGCCGCCGATGATGACCTTGACGCCCTTGTCCTTGAAATGCTCGACGACATCGCGCATGTACGGCATCGTCGTCGTGAGCAGCGAGCTGCACGCGACCACCGTCGCGCCGGCCGCGACCCCTTCCTCGAACTTCGCCACGTCGCAGTTGACCCCGAGATCCACGACGTCGTAGCCGGCGCCCTTCATCATGATGGCGACGAGGTTCTTGCCGATGTCGTGCAGGTCGCCCTTCACGGTGCCGATGGCCACCTTGCCCTTCGCCTTGCGACCGCTTGCGGCGAGCAGCGGCTCGATGATGGCGAGGCCCGACTGCATGGCGCGCGCCGCAATGAGCAATTCCGGCACGTACACCTCGTTGCGTGAAAAACGGTCGCCGATTTCGCGCATCGCGGGAATCATGCCCTTGTCGAGAAGCAGGTTGATGTCCTCGCCGTTCTCCACCGCCGTCTTGACGATGGCGGCGACGTCGTTGCGCTGCCCCTTCATGACTGCATTTTTGAGTGCTTCGAAGTCTGTCATTTCATTTTCTCCTGGGTGTCGCGTCGTCAGAAGGCGCTGTTGTATTCCTCCACCGCGTCGAAAAACGCGCGGATGTTTTGAATGGGGACGTCCAGCGGGATGTCGCACCCGCTGGAAATGGCGAAATTGGGGAAGCTCCGCGTCGCTTCAAGCAAAGCGGTCGTGCGCTCGCGCACGGCCTTCGGCGGACCGGCTTTCAGAACGCCGACGGGATCGATGTTGCCCAGGACCGGAATCGTCCCGGGCACCTGGGGCAGGATGTCAAGCACGTCCACCGCGTTGCCGACGTGCAAGGCGTCCGGCCTTGTCGAAAGAAGCTGTTCCACCTGCTTGACGGTGTTGCCGCAATTGTGGAGGATGAACATGAATCCGTCATCCCGAAGCTCCTCGATGATCGGGGCGATGTAGGTCGACGAAAACTCGCCGCACATCTCGGGCGAAACCAGCCCCGCCGCCGGCTCGGCGATGACGATGCCCGAAACGCCCGTCGCCTTGAGCGCCCGCGCGTAGGCCGCAAGGAACTGCGCGCACTTCGCCAGCAGCGCGTGCGCCTGCTCCGGCTCCGCAGCCGCCCAGTACATCATCTCCGTCATGTCCGCCAAACGCCCCGCCAGCGAAAACGGCCCGATGCAGCACGCGAAGACGGGCAGATCCAGCCCCTTCGCGCACCGCGAGGCGCTGTCGAGCGCCTCGCCCGTGCGACCCGCGCCAACCTCCGGCACCTTCAACGACGCAATGTCCGCAACGCCTTGCACGACGCACGTCGACACCGTCGGCACGTCGTGTTCGGGAAACGACAGCCCCGCTCCAAAGCACTCGGCCTCGATCGACAGGTCCATGAACGTGAAGGCCGCGTCCATCGGAAACGTCTCGACCAGCGCCTTGATGCAGTCGAACTGCAGCCCGCCGTCGCGATGCGTGTCAACCACGCGGCTCCCCGTCAACTGCATGCCCGGCGACACCAGAAGAGGGAAAGCCTTGCGCTTGCGATCACGCATGATCGCCTGGACAAATGCAGATGTGCTGAAGTTTATCATCGTTTCTCCTTTGTTGAACTCAAATGCTACCATATTTTGCGGTCTGAATCTTCCTTGACCATCGCATTTAATTGCTCTATATTATCATTTTCTTTTGACGCCAACCCCTTGTGGCTGCCCAACACGCCACGGAACCGCATGGAAAGCAACAGACAAAAAAGCGAGAATTGGCTGAACCCCGCCACGCAGGCCAGGATCACATGCCACAACATCAAATGGATCGACTCGCAGGAATTCGAGTCGATACAGGCCGGCGGCGACCTGTATTTCTGCTCGATCCCCTGCTCCGGCACAATGCTGCATTCACATGACTTCATGCAGATCCTGTTCGTCAACGACGGCAGCCTGACGCATCTCGTCAACGGCGAGCGCCAGCGGCTGGCGATCGGCGAACTCTGCTTCCTGCGCCCGGACGACGTGCATGGCCTTGCGCCCGATGGAGACGTTGCGCAGGCGGAAATCGTGATGCTCGACTTCGACCTCGATCTCGCCCTCTCCATCAGCGAGTTCTTCGGCGACGACGGCTTTCTCCGCCGCATGACCGAACCCGTGCTCCCCGCCTGCTTTCGCCTCGACCCGTCCGAAAGCGCCGCCCTCTACAACCGCCTCCTCAGCTTCAACATGCCCAAACACACGGCCCAGGTGCTCAAAATCAAGCTCAAGGTGCTGCTGGCCGACCTGTACACCCGATTCTTCATCGACGAATTCGGAATCCTCGGCGAGTCGTGCGTCCCGGCCTGGCTCGAATCGCTCTGCACCGCGATGCGCCGCAAGGAGAACTTCTGCGCCGGCCTCCCGCGCATGCAGGAGCTGTCCCGCCGCACCCCGGGGCACCTCTGCAAAGTCTTCGCAAAGCACCTGCAAAAGACGCCCACGGAATTCATCAACGAACTGCGAATCAACCACGCCGCCTTGCAGCTCGCCGACACCGGACGCGACATCCTCGACATCGCCGACGAGCTGAACTTCCAAAGCCTGAGCCATTTCTACAGCCTCTTCCGCAGCGCATACGGCACGAGCCCCGCCGCCTACCGCCGCATGCACGCAAGCGGCCGCCGCATCTGACCCGTTTTGAATCGCGCCCAACCCTAACGGGCGGCCTTGATTTCGTCCCAGGTCTTCGAGTACAGCTTCAGCGCTTCGCCGAGGTCGTCGATGACTTCGCCGCGCGTGAAATCCTCGGGCGCGGGAATGATGGAGGCCTTCTCGCTCTCCTCCATGAACTCGACCGCCGCGGTGTTGGGGCACCAGTAGGTCGTGTAGATCATGTTGCGGGCGGCGACTTCGCCTTCGTGCAGGAAGGCGATGAACCGGTAGGCAAGCTCCTTGTTCTTCGCATCCTTCGGAATCACCATCTCGTCGCAACTGACCAGGAAGCCCTCCTGCGGAAGCAGGAAGCCGATGTTGTCGTCATCGAGCTGCACCTGGCCGATGTCGCCGTGATAGCCGTGAACAAGCTGGAATTCGCCATTGGCAATGCCGTTCTTGTACTGCTCGTTCTCGAACTTCGCGATGTTCGCCTTCCAGGCGACGACCACGTCGCGGGCCTCGGCAAGCTCGGCCTCGTTCGTGGTGTTGCAGCTGTAGCCCTTGTACTTGAGCGCGGCGCCGATCGTCTCGCGCATGTCGTCGAGCAGGGTGATGCGACCCTTGAGGTCGGCACGCGTCTCGAAGACGGACCACGTGGGATCGATCGCGCCGACGACCTCCTTGTTGTAGGCAATGCCCGTGAAGGTGACCATGTAGGGCACCCCGTAGGTCATCTGGGGATCAAGCGCGGTGGCCGCGTAGGCGGGGTCGATGTTCGGAAGCGTGGGGATCCTCGTCTTGTCGATCGGCTCGAGGAGCCCCTTCTGCGCCATGATCTTGACCATGTAGCTGCTTGGGACGATGATGTCGTAGCCCGTCGAACCCGCCTGGATTTTGGCGAGCATCGCCTCGTTGGCGTTGAAGATGTCGATGACGACCCGGCAGTCGTTCTGCTTCGCGAACTCGGCCACCAGATCGGGGTCGATGTATTCGCTCCACGTGTAAAGATGAAGCGTGTTCTTGGGTTTCCCGCAACCGGCGAGGATCGCGAGGGCGGCAAGCATCGCGACAAACAGTTTTTGCATGGTGTTTCTCCTAATTATGAAAGCCGATGTGGCCGGCTGGGTTTGGGGGCGCACCCGAAACCGGGTGGTCGATCAATCCGCAATACAATAATTCCCCGTCGCTGAAAACTCAACACAAAACTTGAAGTCCCGACATTCGACATTCGTTGAATCGCAAAGGCACGAGGGGGCCACGCCGCGCGGGACGGCTCGTCCCTCGCCGAAAGTCATTTCTCCAGCTCGACAAAGACAGGCATCATCGGCGGAAGGATCGTCTTCTTTTCCAGCGCGCGACCCGTGATCAGTTCCCGCCCCTTCCCCGGCATCACGACCTCGACCGGCTCGCGCAGGTGATTCACCACCGAGACGTACGACCTCCCGTCTTCCTCGTATCCATGGGATTCAACGCCAAAGACCGGCCGGTCCGAATCGACGCCAGAAACACGCGGACAAGGTTTCAGCCCCCATGACGGCATTGCCTCGAACATGGCGTCGGCAACGGCCCTGGCGTTTGAGAGATCAGACACAAGCGACGGGAACGCCCTTCCGGAACGTCGGTTTCCAAAGTCGTCGCATGTCAACTCCCTTCCGAACGACACGATGTTGGCGCCTTCCGCTTCCAGCTTCTTCAGCCCCGCCAACGCGTCGTCCGAAAGGTGCGTGACATCCGGCAACACGACAACGCGGGCTTCTTCAAAAGGACGCATTCCGCCGGAGGCCCTTGCATAGGCCGCCAGCTTCCCTTCCGTCACGACGCCCAGCGGCTGTCCAAGAAAACTCGCCGCTTCGTATGCCTTGAGGAATCCGCTGCCAAAGTCTTTCGCCATGACCTGCGAGGCAAGCGAATATAAAATGAGGACTGACGGCTTCTGGTTCTGAATCGGCGCGATCTTGTCCGCCAGTCGGTTGAGGTCCAAGGCGCATCGGCATGCCGCCTCCAGACATTTCGGACGTTCAAGGATGAGCCCGTAATTCGTCGCCTTCGGATCCGTCATCCGTTCATAGCACCACATCGCCGTCATCGACTGTCCGTGAATCGCATTCTGCCAGAGAGCCGAATAGACATGCTCTGGCGGAACATCTCCCCGACAACGGTCCTCGATGTTGTGGTTCTCGGTGTTCATCAACGGCTTGTCCGCCATGCTGCGCATGAAGTCGTAGCTCGCCTGGTTGGTGATCCAACGATTGGCATACGGGGACTTTTCATCTGCGACGTGGAAGTTCAGGGGATCCCCGTCGTGGAAATCCATTATTTCCGAAATCCGCTCAAGGTCTATGGACCAGAACACGCCAGGCTTCTTCTGGTAAAAGAGCTCGTCCGTCACGATTTTCACATGGACCGGCACATCCGGGGCGACGCTGTGGACGACATTGGCCATCCATTCCAGGAAGGAGGCGAAATACGCCCGGTTGAAGCGGATGAACTCAAGCGCGGCCGGCGTGGCCGGCAGATCCGGATGGACCGGCACCGGCACGGCCTCGAAGGTCGCATGGCTGGATCGCCATTTCGCGTTCATCGCCGACACGGTTTCGTACCGATCCTTCAACCAGGACGCGAACGCCGCCCGTACATGTGGACAGTCATCGACCTTTTGCTGCTGGGGCTCGTTGGCGAGGCAGAACGAATTGAGCGCCGGGTGATCCTTGACTTCGCCGACAACCCGGCTGAAATAGTTTGAAATCAGGTTCCGGATTTCGGGATGGTGCACGCAAAACCCGAAGAAACCGCCGTAGCAGTCCTTGGTTTCGGGATGTTTCTCCTTTGCCCAGTCGGGCAGATAATGCGGCGAAAGATTGAAGTCGATCCGCACGCCGCTTTTCCAGGCGCGATCCGCCGTCTGCGTGAACAGATGGAAGAGATAGTCTTTCTTCCACTGGTTCTCCTGCGGCTGGCAGGTTCTCCAGTTCGTCTCGAATTGCACAAAGGAAAATCCGAGATCTGGAAGTTCCTCCAGGTCGCGGCGCACCCTGCCGAAATGCCCGAAGCCGCTGAAGAACACCGGCACGTTGGTTTCCCTGCGGCCGTCCGGCCACTCGCGCGTCGCCAGCATCTGCGCCTGGGAAGGCCTGACCGGGCCCGAGACGTATCGGGGAACGCAGAAGCGCGGCGACTCGCCGCTCAGCGTCCGCTCAGCGTCTTCGACCGCGAACTTTCCAAGTTCCGCAAGCTCCCGGGTCTGGCGAGCCATGCGGTGCGGCTCCACCTTGGCGGGGATGTCCTCATCCTCGACCCATCCGATGAACTTGTCGATCAAGCGCAGGCGCATTCGCGCGTAGGCGTCATGTCCCGTCTCGGCCAGTTTCGGCACGATCTCGGCCAGCCGATCCCGTGAAAGACGCGCGCTTTCCAAATCCGCGCGCCATTCCGGACGCATCCATTCCGAATCATCCGCCGCGGAGGCGAACTGTGCACAGGCGGCAACGGCCGCGCTCAAAGCCACTCTCATCATGGTTCCCTACTTTCTTTCGTTTTCCCAAATGGATTTCAACGGATAGATCCTGAAATCGGCATCGCGGATCCGTCCGCGAACGGTCGCAGTGCAATGGCGGTTCCGACGATCCGGCCAGACATCGCGACACGGCAGAAGCTTCAATCCGTCGGCGGAGAAAATCTCCAACCCGGTTCGATCGACAAAGACGTGAAGGGTCAACCGCCCGTCCGCGTCCAACGGCCATTTGGACACCACCTCGCCAACGGCAAGCGTCTGCGTCCCGCCATCGTAGGTTGCTTGCGTCCCACGGAGGTCGAACGTCAGCCGGGCATCCGCCGCAGGACGGCACGCCAACACGCATTCGGCCAGCTCCCCCTCGAACGCCTCGAGGGGCGTCGCCGGACCGGACCGCAAGGCCGCCAGCTCCGCGACAGGGCGGTAGGTGACGCGCAGTCCCGCCGCCGTCCGCACAAGTCCGAGTTCCATCGGGATGCTCATGGACCGCGTGCAGGGCGCCGACTCGGGCGTGTCGTTCCGAAAGCACCAGAAAATCACGGGCTTGCGTCCGTCGGCGCCCGTGAAAGCCTGCGTCGCGTAGTAGGCGTCGCCTGCGGCAGGGTCGATCGGGCGCACCCGCTCGACTTCGGGCCTGAAGTCCACGCCGTCGAACGAACCGATCGCATAGTCGCCGGTGGCGCCCCAGATCGCCCACTTGGTTTCGTCTTCCCCTTCGACCTGGAGCTCGACCACCTCGGCGCATTCCGCCAAGTACTTCTCGCCATACGGGTTTTTCTGGCGTTCGTCATAGCCGCCGACGATGCGACTTGCAAACGTCCAGCGCTTCAGGTCATCCGACGTGTAGACGTTGAATCCGTGCCGCAGCCGTTCCGTCACATAGAGGAACATCACCCACCGGTTCGTCGGACGATGGAAGAACACGCGCGGATCGCGGTTTCGTCCGTTGACGTGCGGAAGGACCGGGTTTCCCGCCCACTTCACGTAGTCGACGCCGTTCGTCGACCAGGCGATGGACTGGCAGTAGTTCGTCTGCATCGAATCCGCGGCCGTGTAGAACAGGACGTGCGCGGCCTTTCCGAAGCCGGCGCAGTTGTCCTCGTCGAAAACGCCGCTTCCGCTGTAGATCAGCGCATTGTCGTCCGGGGCGATCGCGACGCCCAGTTCCCGCCAATGGACGAGATCGCTGGAAACCGCATGGCTCCACTGCCAGTTCGCCTCCTCCCGCCCGTACGGATTGTGCTGGAAGAAGAGGTGCCACACGCCCTTCCGGTAGGAAAGCCCGTTCGGATCGTTCACACGCCCGCGCGCCGGTGTGAAGCGCAATTGCGAACGCCAGTCTTCGTCATAATCCGTCTTGGGCGGCAACGGGGGATTCTTGAGCGACGCGTAGATCTTCGGATCGTCCGGCGGCATGGAAAAGGTCTCCGTCGGACGTGTCTGGAAATACGGTTCATACCAACGTTCCAGCGTGTTCGGCGTGTCCGGCAGCAGGCACTTGCGAAGAGCCCAGTTCCGGCGCCGCTCTTCATCGACGCCAAGATCCCGGGAAAGGGCGACGGCCCGGTGGAGCGCATAGCGCGTCCACGCGATCGGCTGTGAATCCGGCGAGTCCGCCGCCGCTTTTGCCGCTTCGTAGTCGCCGTCCACGGCGCGACGGAAGTCTTCGAATTCGCCGCCCAGCCGCAGGAACGCCGGATCCAAGCCCGAAGCCCGCGCCACGAGCGTGCAGGCCCCTTTGTGGTCTGGCACCGGGAAATCCAGCGCGCCACGCGAAAGCGTCGCGCGGCGGACGACGCTGCCGCCTTCGATCGACACAACGACCTCGGCGTCACAGCGCACGTCCACCACGCCGTCCGGAAAGACCGCCGTCACGCCGACCGAACGCCCGCTCTTCGGCCGCATGAGAAGCGCCACGGCGTCGAACACGGCAATCATCCTGTCCAGACTCGTCAACGGACGATCACCATGATGCTGCGGCCGCTCATGATCGCACCCGGCCCGACAATCCACGCCTCGGAGGAATCGTAATGCCCGGATGCGACCCCGCCGCCGTTCCTGACGATCTTCGCGATCTTCAGACATCCGTCGAAAGCCAGTTCCAATGTCGCATCGTTCTCCAGCACGAGCACGCCGTCGCTTGAGAGCGCCTGCGTGTTCGTCAGCTTGAGCACGCCGCCGTTCACCGTCAACACCGCCTGGTCCGCCGCCGTGTCGACGGACGCCGTCACATGCTCCCCAAGCGCAAGCGCCGGCCGGCCGTCCGCCGCCGCAAGCGACCCCATGGCGACCGTTGCCGCCTCCCGGGGCGCCGTCACGTTCAACGAGCCGTTCGCCGGCAGCGCGACGCTTTCGGCGAGGCGCACCGCGGCCGGGATCTCGAGATCGGCGACGACCGGCAAAGATGCCAATCCGGACGTCAGCGACGCCAGGTAGGCCGTGCCCGCCGGATACGCGACCTGCCCGCCATCCGTCCGCTCAAAGGCGATGTTCGCGACCTCAAGCGTGCAATGATAGTAATAGCCGCTCATCGTCGAGAAGGACAAGCGGGCGCGGCCGGACGGGAACCGCGTCGCGGCATCGACGTTTTCCTCCGTGCAGACGACCGCCTCGTTGTCCCCGTGCTGAAGGGTGTACGTCACCGTCTGCGTCGGCTGATCATAGGCGATCTCGACGCGAATCCGGTCGCCGGACTGGACCTGGGCGGTCGTGTAGTCGCTCTGCCGATAGAAGCCCCCCACGTTGTTGACCGCCAGGAACTGCCGGTTCCGCCCGCTGTCGGATGCGATTCCGACAATGCCGCCGAGACAGTTCCTGCAACCGTCCATGCCGCCCTTGTCCCCCTCGCCGCCACCCACGAAGAATTCGCCGGCCGCGTTGTCGTTGATGGTGAAGCCGATGCATTCACCCGCCATCGCATTGTCGGTGAAATCGTCGTTGATGCCATGGGGGTGGAGATCGAACGAAAGCCGCCAGCTGCCTGAAATGTCCACCGTCCGCCGCGAATTGGCGTTGCAAGGCGTCCGCCGCGGAATGCCGAAACGAAGTCCGCCGTGAGCGCCCGCCAACGGAACCAGAGCCTCGCCGCCGCGTTCGTTGATCTGCCAGTCCCAGTCCATCGTCCCCTTCGGACGCTCAAGTTCCTCTCGTCGCAGAATCAATCCGCCGGCATCCACGCGGAGCGCCACATTCTGCGCGTTTGTGTTGACCAGGCCGAGATGCGCCGTGCCCGATTTCACGAGCGTCCCGGATCCGGAATAACGCTCGAAGCCGAAGAACGGGGATCCGCCCCCGGCGTTCAGCGGGTTGATTGCGAGCGTCGTCTGGTCGCCATAGACAAGCGATTTCATCAGATAGCCCTCGCGCCCGAACCGCGCATCAGGCAGGAACGCGCGCGATGCGCCGGGCGCCAGCGCCATGACGCCGCCCGTGCGGGTGAGGCGATCGATGGACGCATCGCCCGACGCCACATACCGCACGTCGGTCACAAACGTCACAGCCGTCCGCCAATTGCCGACCGAGCATCCCGTGAAGGCAAGGTAGGCGTCCGGGCCGCCGACGATCGACGCGATGTCGGCGGCATGGGTGAAGGACGCCGACGCGCCGCTGTCCGGACGGGTCATCGTCAGCGTCAGTTGCTTCGTCGCCGCATTGTAGGCCAGACGGCAGCCGACGGGCGCGTCGGGGCTGAGATCGTAGAAATGCCGGAACTGCGGGTTCGACGTCATGGCGCCCACTTCGGAAATGGCGCCCTCGGACGAAAACCGAACGAATCCCGTGCCCGAGTTCGGCTCGCTGTCGCGTGGCGTGGCCACGATCATCGCACAGGCCTTGTTCGTGATCGACCCTCCGGCAAAACCGCCTTGGAAGAGCGAGTTCCAATCGCCGACCGCCGACGGCCCCGCCTCCGAATTGTGGAACGCGATGGCAAAGCCGCCGTTGAACGGGCGGTTGCGGATGAATTCGCGCCGCACGTTGAACGTGACGGTGAACGACCGGTCCACGGGAACCCTGGCAAGACGGTTCACGGAGCCGTAGGACTGGTACAGGCCGTCTCCGCTCGAACTGCACCCGTTGAGCATCAGCCGTCCGTCCCCTCCCGCGGTCGCCCAGCCGTTCGCCTGCCACGCGCCCCGCACGCCCTCGTCCCCCGCTGGAAAAAGCTTGATCGTCTGCGCCGACGACACGTCCATCTGCGCGGCCGAGCGGTTGCCGGCAAGCGCGAGCGTGGCGCCCGAGGCAAAGGCCACCGTTCCCGTGAAGTTCTTGTCCCACAGCGTCTCGGGCGAAGCCATCCTCAACGTGCCCTCGTCGACGACAATCGGATGACGCATGGCCTGGATGGAAAGGATGCCGCCGCCGGTCTTGCGGATCGTCCCCGGCGCAACGCCCGGGGCCGCCGCGATGCGGGGGCCCAGGACGGCGCTGGTCGGCGGGACGGAAGAGAGGCCGCTCCGCGTATGGAAGGTCGCGCCCTGCGCGCCCACGAACACGTTCGTCATGCCCGTGAACCAATGGGCCCACGGCAGTGGATTCGAGTTGAAGCTCAGGGTCGAGATCGACGACAGCGTGCCGCCGTCGATCGTCGCATCGCCCTTGATTCGGTCCGAGGCGTAGCCCAGCCCGGGACGGGCGAACTCCAGGCGGGCGCCCGGGCCGACCCGAACGGAATGGCCCTGCCGGGCCTCGACGGCCCAGAGCACGCTCGTCGAGTTGTGCGTCGTGTCGAAGACCGACGATCCTCCGATGTAGCCCGAGCCGAGGACGAGTCCGTGCGACAGGATCCTGCCTCCTTCATCGTTGACGTTGTTGGCGAAATACGAGGCGTTGGACACGACGAGGGAGGCCACGCCCGCGTCCTGGACGACAATGCCCTTCGTGACCTTCAGCCGGGAACCGTCCTTGACAAGAAGATGCCCGCGTCCCCAGAACGCGCTTCCATTCGCAAGCCATTGACGGTAGAGGATGCGGAGGGTTGCCGTCAGGGTCACGTCGGCCCCGCCTTCAACCGTCATCCAGGAACCCACATCGTTTTCAATCGTCCCGTTGCCGCAGCACAGGTTGAACGCATTGCCGCCCGTGACCGCCATTTCGCCGCCGACAACATCAAGGCAGGCGTTCTTCTGATAGGAACGGTTGCCGATGTCCCCCCAGCCGTTGAAGACATTCTTCTGCCCGGGGGCGCCGATGACGAGGCGGCCTTCCGACACGTTGTACGCGCCGAAGCCCTGGCTGATCGCGCCCGTCGCCGGATCCCACGAAACGGCGACGTTGGCGTCCGGCTTCTCCGGCAAGTGGATGCCGATCTGCTGGGTCGTGTCGGGCGCGGCAAGCTTGAGCGTGCCGGGGCCTTTCTTGACGAACGCGCCGCTCGTCGTCGTAAACGCCCCGCCGACGGTCAGGGTCGTGTCCTCGTTCTCCACGTCAATGGTCGCGCCCGCGCCGCTCGGAGCCTGCATCTCGAAGGCGTTGTCCACCGTCGCAGACGGCCCCGTGTAGCGGAGCATGCCGTTTCCGACGACGTAGGGCGAGGGGCTCGCCAAGTCCGCAGGATCGGAAACCGTGACGACAGCGGCCGGCAGAACGAATCCTGCGAAGACGATGCCGACCATGAGCATGTGTTTGATCATCCCGTTTTTCATTTCATCCTCCTTTGCTTTTGTGTGATTCCAACCTCGTTCTCATTCCGGGACAATGATTCCGAAGGCGCGACCCGAACCATTCAAGACCGCCTTCGCCTTCAATTCGACCGGTCGCCCCGGTGCAAGCAACGACGTCGGAACCGTCAATTCAAACAACCCGTAGTCCCCCGTGCGGTCGCCTTCCATGCCCTTCGTGTATTTGAGCACGCAATCGCCCGTCCGCCAGACGGCGTCCGCCCACACGAGCGCCGGAATGTCGATGGCCTTCACGCCATCGACGAAAATCGACACCGGCATCTCCGGGCGGGCCCAGTATCGCATGCCGCCCCAGAAGGCAAACGTGCAGGTCGGGGCGTCCTTGATCTCCAAAGGCACCTCCGCCGTCAGCCAGGACATCTCGTTTCGGTCTTCGACCCCTTGGACGTATTCGAATGCGCCGGCCCCAGAGGGAAGGTCCGACGTCAGGAACTCGGCCCGCCGGACCGTCCGGCTCCATCCGTTGAGTTCCCTCAAACTCCCGCCGAGGCGAGGAAGCTCGATTTCGCTGGCCGGGGAGAACGCATCGGACAGCGCATAATCGACCAGCCCGTCCAGCAAGGCCGTTCCCTCGGGCGTCCCCGAGAGGACATCAAGCCCGTGGCAAACGAGAACGCTTCCCTTGCCGCACGTTGCCTGGGCGAGATGAAGCCGGAAGTCCTTGCCCCCCTCGTCCACCATGAACACGTCCTGCGGCAAAAGCCCTTCAACGGGCAGCGGCAGACCAAGCTTCACCACGCGGAAAAGCAAGGGCGAGAGATGCCCCTCGTGCGGCAACGCGCCGAAGACCGGTGAATCGACAAGCGCCGAACCGACCTGCGGCCCCAGCCACCACCAGCCAAGCCTGATGTTGGGGACACCCGTCGTCTTGTCGATCGCAAGCACGCGCTGCCCGCGCGCCAGCGCATCCGCGCAGAGCGCACTGCCGAGCGGCGCGACGACCAGTTTCGCCCGCGCTGCCCCGCCCTCCCCGAGGAGGTCGCCATACAGCCTGGAAAGCGGCGGGCTCAACGCATCCGCCACGGCGACATCGGGCAGCGCTCTCGTCTCGCGGCGCGGGAACAGCCAGACGTCCCAGTGATTCTCGGCCCGGCCGACCTTGACCGCAAACTCGGCCTTGCACGGCGCACCGACCGCGGGAACGGCGAACGACACGTTCCCGATCAAATGAACGGCGCTCACGTCGCCCGGCGAGGACGGCAGCGTCCCCTCGACCAGCACACGGTCCGTCGTGCGCAGCCACCAGCGCGTCGGTGCGGATGACGTTCGGGCTTCCGAATAGTGGGCGAACCAGACGTCGGCCTCGAACCGGTCGCCCTCGGCGAGAATGCGCGAGGCCGGCCTCAAGTCGGCCAACACGCAGTCGGCGGAATTGAACCGGGCCATTTCCCGCGGCGTGAATCCGTTCGGCTTGACGCCCATGAACGCGTCAAAAAGCCCGACCGACGCGACCGTCTTCCCCTGGGGCGCCCCCGTGTCCGTCAACGCCCAGAAGCAAAAGCCGTCGCAATGCGGATCAAGCCGCGCCGATTCAAGACCTGCTTTCAGGTAATGGCGCTGCAAAGCGTGCTGCGCATCCTGCAGGCGATCCCCCCAGGGTTCGTCCAGCCCGAATTCCGCCAGCAACGCGCGACGATCCGCGCGCGTGATTGGCGAAGGCATGACGCCCGTGTAGCGATCCTCCCGCCTCGGATCGAACTTGACGGCAAGATTCAAGTATTCGTGCGCGACGAACGGCCGGTCGGGATCAAAGCTCCCGCGAGTCCAAACGTCGATCGGGCCGCCGAGAAAATCCGACGCTTCCGGCGGATTGATCGAGGGTTCCCCGCCATCCTGGTTGATCTTCAGCCGATCGGGATCCATCGCCTTCACGTACCGGTGCAGCCGCATGTCGCCCTCGGGGCTGAACGTGCCTTCGTTTCCCATCGAGTAGACGGCGAAGGACGGATGGCGGCGGAAGTTTCGCCAGAGTTCGGTCACATCCCTTTTCGGGTCAAACGCAAACGCCTGCGTCGGCTGGTCGTTGTAATAGGGAAGTTCCGCCTCGATCAGGATTCCCAGCTCGTCGGCGGCATCGAAGTGCTCCGGCGGCGGACAACGCGTATGCGTGCGGGAGAAGTTGAAGCCGGCCGCGCGCTGCAAGGCCAGGTGCCTGCGGTGGAGTTCACGGTTCGCCGGCGCAAAACCTTCAAGGGGATAGACGTTGTGATGACCGCAGCCGCGGATGTAAAACGGTCGGTCGTTCAAGTAGAACGCCTTCCCGCGCACTTCCAGTTTCCTCACGCCAAACCGCTCGAACCGCGACTGCAACACGCGATTCTCGGCCGAAACGAGATCGACGCGCGCCGTGTAGAGGTTCGGATGCTCGGGAGACCAGGGGCGGAAACGCTTCAGCGGCACGGAAACGACAAGATCGGACAGAGCGCCTTCAACCCCCTCGACCGTCCGCTCGACAGCGGCATCGTCGATCACGACACGCACCGTCAGCTTCTCGTGAGGCGACAGGCCGTCGAGATCGACATGCACCTGCGCCCGGCGAGAATCGAACTCGCCGCGAACCCAGCAATCGTCGATCAGACATTGCGGCGTCGCCTCCAGCTCGACGTCGCGGACGATTCCGCCCCAGCGATGCATGCTGCAATGCTCGCCCTTGCGCGACGGCGTCCGATTGGAAACCTGGACGTCGATCTGCGCGCAGTCGCCGGGCGTGACGAGATCCGTGATCTCATACTTGTACGTGCCGCAATAGTCGTCGCAAATCGCCACGTTGGCGCCATTGACGTAAAACCGCCCCGTGGACGTCACGCCGCCCACCTTCAGCCAGATCCGCCGGCCCTTCCACCCGGCCGGTATCGGAACCTGCCGACGATAGAACCCGACGCCCTGGAAGACATGGCGGATGAACCTCGGGGCGCAATCCGCCTTGATGTCCCAGGCGTTGCTCATCCCCGGCGTCCCCACCCCCTGTGCTTCCCAGACTCCCGGCACGTTGATCTTGCGATCGAACTTGACGAACGATCCGACGAGGCGCTCGATCCCTCCGAACGCGTTTCTCCGCACGCCGTCCCCCCCCGCGCGAAAGTCCCAGTCGCCGCGAAGGGAGATCATGTTTTCGGAATCCCACCCGACGACAGGGTTCACAACCGCGGGATGGGCCTTGCGTCCGCTCCAGAGCGCTTCCGCCGGCGTTGCCAGATCGACGGGGCTTTCGGCCCGACGCACCTCCAGCCGACACGCGACGGGGCGCACGGATGCCAGACGGTCGTACAAGGCGTCCTGGTCGAAACCAAGTTTTCCAAGGCGGGCCTTCGCGCAGGCCTTCGCGCAGGCCAGATCCCGCGACGGCAAGTCGAAGTCATGAAGATCGTCCATGAATTCCGCCGCTCGCGCCGCCCGGTTCCGGTTCGGCGTGGCGAGCTCGGCCAGATTGACGCCCGCTGCGAAGTCTTCCGCCGTGTACTTGCCAAGATACACCCCATCCGCAAGCAGGATCCAGTCGCCCGCCGGCAGCCCGGCCACCGCCAGGATTTCCCGGTTGAATTTCCGCACATCCGGTGCCAAGGCGCAAAGATCGCGCCATTCGCGAAGATCGGGAATCGGCAAAGCCCCGGGCTTGTGGTCAAACGAAACGACGTCGGCGCCGACTTGAATCGACGACACCTCGGCACGATCCGCCTTCGCCACGGCGCCCTGGAACGACACCCGCGTCTCCGCCACAGGCGCCCCCTCGTCCATGGCCCGCCAGAATCGCGTCGCCATGTAAAGATGGCCGAGACGCCCCGGATGAACCCGGTCATGCCCGCAGAGGGCCGCGTCGGGGTGCTCGCGGCAGAGCGTCGTCATGTCCGCGTGCAGGTCGAGCAGCCCGAATCCCCGTTCGGCTGACAGCCCGCGCAGAAACTCGGACACGCTCGCGAGTCCGTATTCGTTGACATGCCTCCGGCGGACGGCCCTGGCCGTCTCGGAATATTCGTCATAGGGAGTCGGCGTCACCAACGTCAACTCGGTGATCCCGGACGACACCAGGCGTTCGACGAGCTCGCGCCAGCCCGCTCGACAGGACGCCAGCGCCTGGTCGGCCGCTCTCCTGCGCGCGGCGCCCATCTCAAGTTCCCGGTCGTAGTCCATCCATCCAATGTCGTTCATGCCGAACATGATGAAAACACGATCCGGTCGCACGCGCTCGAGCTCCTCCGACAACCACGACACGCACTCCCGCGCCGTCGAACCGCTGCGGCCGCCGTTGTAGAAGCGGACGCCCGAACCCGGATGCCTGAGATTCTCAAGAAGCTGCAGATAATACAGGCAATGGCCGCTCGCGATAATGGAATCGCCCAGGAAAAGAACATTCCGATGAAGCGACCTTTTCCCGTCAACCCTTGTGGCGGCCCGGGACGGGAACTTCGCCCCGGCGCTCTCGCTCTTCAAAACTTGAACGGCCTGTTTTTTCATGACGCAGGTCATTTTGCAGCAAGCGCCGCCCCCCGTCAAGACCCCGAAGCAACAAAGTTGTATTGTCAACTTTGATGGGGCACCGCCCAGGTTGCATCCCAAAAGGAAGAAAGTGTGGTATAATCCGCAACATGAAAAACGCCGGCAAGACATCCACCAAATACAAGTTCGTCTTCGAGACGTTGCGCAAGCAGATACTTGCGGGCGATTACTCCCACGATCAGAAATTTCCGAGCGAACTGATGCTGGCGCGGCGGTTCAAAGTCTCCCGTCCGACGATCAGCCGCGCGCTTCTTGACCTCAAGAGCGCGGGATTTCTCGAAGGGCGCGTCGGCTCGGGAACCTACCTCGGCCCCGAAGCCAGGGCTTTTGCGGGATACATCGGCATGATCATTCCAGACAGGGACTGGAACATGTTCTTCTCCGCCGTCGCCAATGCCTTTGAAACCGCCGCGAGCAAACACGGCTTCACCGTTCTCAAGGACGATTGCTTCACGAAAGGCGAAGAAGCGCGCGCGGCGCAGATGGCGCAACTGGCGGCGGAGTTCGCCAAGAAACACGTCCGGGGCATCCTGGTCGCCCCCTTCGATGCGTCGGAGATGTCTGCGGAGGCGACACACAGGATGTTCGCGGAACTCGAAAAGTCCGACATTCCCATCGTCCTGCTTGACCGCGACATCGTTCCGCTTTCGAGCCGCAGCCGCTATGACCTCGTATCCTCGGACAACTTCGCGGCCGGACGGCGCCTCGCCGCCCATTTCATCGCCATGGGCGCAAAGCGCCTTGCATTTCTGACGATTCCACACTCAGGCTCGGCCGTGCAGGAACGCATCATCGGATTCGCCCAGACCGTTCGCAACGCCGGACTCCCCTGGACGAAATCGTCCGTCCTCACATTCGACGCCACCAATGTCCAGGCCGTGCAACGACTGTTCTCGACAAAACAAGCGCCCGACGCCATCGGCTGCCGCAACGATCATGTCGCGGCCTATCTCCTGCAGACGCTCGCCAACCTGAAAATCGATGTTCCGAAGCGGGTTCGAATCGGCGCATTTGACGACTGCAAGCTCGCGCAAATGCTGACCCCGCCCCTGACGTCCGTGCACCAGCCGACAAGCGCCATCGCCGATGCCGCGTTCACGACGCTCCTGGAGCGGATCCGGAATCCTTCCGCACCCGCTCGGAAAATTCTCCTGGATGTCACCCTGTCCGTGCGCGCGTCGTCGATGTAAGACCAGAGGGCTGGATGACGACGTGCCTCTGACGCTGTGTGAAAACCACAAAGGTCAATTCCGAGGCCTGGGGCGCCCCCAGCCAAAACTCCTCTCCACGCCCTTCTTTCTTCTCACTGGCGATCGGCCAGGCGATCGGCGCCTGGACGATCACGGCCAGTGGGTGTGTGTCAGAATCGTAACATGGTTCCTTGAGTTTCCATGAAACATGGAGGCTTTCTTGATGCCAAATTCAAAGTCAACAGGCACATTGGACGTGGGAGCGGCAGCCTGCCAGTCCTCGCATCCCTCTCTGTGTCTCCGTGCCCGTGTGTTTGGATCAAAAACCTCCACCTGCGCCGCGTCGCCTGCGTTTTTGTGTCTCTCGTGGCCATTCCCCGCTCGGCGAAGCCGCCACGGCCGCGCCCCATTTCCGAGTTCCCTTCATGGCCACAAAAAGGCGCAAAAATTTTCCGTGTGTTTCGCAGTTGAAAAAACCGCCAGGCCCGCCAAGTTTCTTTTTCATTTCATTTTTACCAGAGACACGGAGGCACAGAGGCGTGCAGGGAGGGGCATGGCAATGAAAACACGCTTCCAAAATCAGAAAGGGACGGCGACGATGCAAGGCACGGCTCGATTG
>JBMNOD010000076.1:0-16989 GCA_050942875.1 Kiritimatiellia bacterium | reverse complement strand
CCAACACAAGGAAGCACAAAAAGCTGGTCGTAACGGGGTCTGGGGTGTCCCCGGCCTGAACTCCTCCCTGCGCTCTACGCACTCCTCACTAAAAAAGCCTGCTTTTTTGACACGATTGCCTTGGTGGATGGAATCCGGTCCAAAAAACGGGGTCCGGGGCGTCCTCGGCCTGAACTACGCTCTACGCTCTTCTCACTCCTCACTATGCGAAGGGTGGCGCGGCGTGGGCGGTGGGGTTTCACCGGAAGGGCAAGAAGGGCGAGAAGGGCTGGGGCGGCTGCGCCGAGTGGGGTTTTGGACAAGATTACAAGATTGACAAGATTGCCTTGGTGGATGGAATCCTGCAAATCCTGTCTAAAAAACGCGGCGAGGACGCCGCGTCCACTCTGGCGAAGGCGACGAAACGCGGCGGGGACGCCGCGTCCACTTTGGGCGCAGGCGGCTTCGCCGAGTGGGTTTTGTCCACAGAAAGCGGGACACACGGAAAGGTTTTGTGGCTCTTGGTGTTTTTTGTGGCCATGCTTGCCCACGCCTGTCCTACCTCAAGATTAAAACGACGCCGTCGTCGGAAAGCCTGGTTGCAATCGCCTCATCGGAAAGCTTGACGGTGATCGTCTCGTTTTGCGCGTCGGCTCCACGGGCGACGACCTTGAGTCGGTTCCAGTCCGTCGAGAACATCCAGGCGGGCGGCGCGGCGGGGTCAAGCCCCGGGAAGGCGAGCGGGGCCTTGCCGTCCGACAGCTTCAGCGCGCGCGGCGAGCCGTCGGGTTTCAAGTCCATCTTAAAGGAAAGCGTCTTGCGCGTCTCCGCTCCGACGGGATCGGCGGCAAAGTAGCTGGCGGCAGCGTCGGAGGCGATGAACCACTGGCCGCAGTCCCAGCCCACCGCCAGGCCGGTTTCCTCGGCAAAGAGATCCCCGTCGCCGGACTCGTCCCTGCCGAAAGCCACTTCGACGTTGTTGGAAGGCGTGGCGTCGAACTGGAGCGAGACCGTAAGTTGCCGCGTGTTCTCGCCCCACGCCCGCATGGCGACGTTGGTCGAGACCTCCGTATCGACGAAAGCGGGCGCCGGAAGCTCCGGCACCGTCAGCGCCGAAGCAAATTGGGCGGAAACGAAGGCAACAAGAAGGATATATGGAGGAATCCGTTTGGTGTGTGTTTTCATCTTCATGGCGTTTGCGCTCCTTGCGATGTCGGGGGAAGGGAATACAAACCTTGACTCAAAATCTGAAGAAAGAGTAGCAAAACCATGATCTGGGGTCAATCCGAAAACATGGTGGGGGCGAAGCGGCTTGCCGTCCGGGGTGTAGACGTAGGAAACGGCAGAGCCGTCAGCATGTCTTTTGCAGGGACAGGTCGTCGCCCGTCGCCCGACTGCCCTTTCGTCTTCAAAAAGGGCGAAAAATGTCGTATAATCCCATTTGTCTTTGAAAACAAAGGAGCACGCCATGAACAAACGCATCGGAAATCCCATTCTGCGCACTTTCTCTTCAATCGCCCTGCTGCTCGCCGTCACGGCCGCCGTCCGCGCCGAGCTGCTGGTCTATGAAGGGTTCGACTACGCTGCAACCGGCGATGCAGGGGGCGGCGGCGGCCTCACCAACGGCCATGGATGGGCGAAAGGATCGCATTGGACGCGTGAAAACTCAGCAAAAGACGCCTTGTCCATCACGGCAGGGAGCCTCGCCTATGGCAATGTCGTCACGACAGGCAACAAATTCGAGCTTCGCGGATCCAATGGGCGTTATTCAAATCGTCCCTTTGCCAAAATGATCGATTCCACCGTTTCGGATGTTGTCTGGGGCGGAATCGTCATGAAAACGCCGCCGTCAAGCAAAACCGGTCGAACATCCCGCTTCAAGCTCAACGGCGGCGGGGCGGCCCAGTTTTACGTCTTTGCCGACAGCGCGACGACCATTGTCGTCGGCGGCGGCAGCGCCACGGAAATCAACACGGGCATCTCATCTGGAGGCGGAACGCGCTTCTATCTGTACAAGATCGACCTGGGCGAAGCGGAACCCGTCGCCCGGCTCTGGATCAGCCCTTCCGACTTCAGCTCCGAGGCGGCGCTGGGCGCGCCCAGTGTGACCATCACCAACATCGGCAGCGTCTATTCAAGCTTTTCGCTGGGCAACAGCGGAGGCAATCCAGCGCAGTATGATGAAGTCCGAATCGGGACGACGCTGGAGGATGCCTGGAAGACGCTGCCGCCCCAGCCCACCGTCATCATCGTCCAATAGCAATCAAAAGCCGGCGACAGGCCGAAAACAACATGATTTCGAACTTTTCCCACCCCTTTGCCGCTCGAACGCCGCGTTCCGGGCGCACGGCCCGGGCTGCGCGCCTGCTCGCCGCCCTCGTCGCGTTTTCCGCCATCCCCTCCTCGTGGGGCCGTGCCGACCCCGCCACGCCCGCCGCCGCGCCCCCCGCCGCCGCGCCGATCGTCATCCTCAAGATGGACGACCTGACGCCGCGCGGCGCCGATCCGGCGAAGGGGCAAGCCGTTTCCGGCAACTTCACGGCGTTCATCGACACGATTCGCAAGCTGGAGGTCAAGGCCTCGCTGGGGATCATCGGCAATTCGCTCGAAGACGCCAGCCCGGAATTTTGCGAATGGATCAAGGCGCTGCACGACGAAGGGATCGTCGAATTCTGGAACCACGGCTACAGCCATCGGGAATTCCCCCGGGAAGGCGGCCGGCGCAGAACCGAGTTCGCCGGGCCGTCTCTGGAGGAGCAGATCGAATCCCTCGGGAAGACCCAGCGGCTCGCCAGGCAGAAGCTGGGCTTCGACCTCAAGGCGTTCGGCAGCCCCTTCAACCAGTTCGACGGCACGACCGCCCGGGCGCTGGACGCCTTTCCCGAAATCACCTCGTGGTTCTACGGGCCGGCGCGGGCGACGACGGATCGCCGCCGGAGCCTCGAACGGCGCCTGGATCTCGAGTCTCCCGTCATGAAGCCCAACAGCGCCCAGCTCATCGACGCGTTCAACGCCTATGGCAAGGACTTGCAATACATCGTCCTCCAGGGGCATCCCAATGGCTGGGGCGGCAAGCAACGCGCCGAATTCGTCAAGGCGGTCCAGTTTCTCAAAGACCAGGGCTGCGTGTTCATGACGCCTTCGGAGTTCCTGGCCGTCAAGCTGCGCGAGCCTTCGCTGCTTTCAGCGCCTTCCAAGCCCAAGGCGGCGGCAACGACGGCTCGTGCCGCGCCTGCGTCGCCGCCGCTCCCCGCGCCGACGCCCAAACCCCAGCTGCTCAAAAACCCGACGCTGCTCGATCTCGACGGCAACGGTCTTCCCGACCACTGGTACCGTTCGACCGGCGAACAGGGCGCCGTCGAGATGCTGTCCGACGCCGTCGGCCGCTTCCTGCGGATCCGGGTCGATGCGCCCGGCGAAAGCGTCATTCTCCAGCAATTCGTTCCCCTGCCAGCCGGCGACGGCCCGATCACCGTCGCCGCGAAAGTCCGCTGGGCGGACATCGTCCGCGGCGAGCGAGGCTACATGGCCGGCGCCGTCCAGATGATGTTCGCGAACGACAGGAACGCGAAGGTGGGCGACCATCTGCCCCTCGAAACGTTCAAAGGCACGTCCCGGGACTGGCGGATCGTCGCGCAGACCTTTCCGCGGCCGCCCGGCGCCACGAAGTTCCGCGTCCAGCTTGCGCTTTACTCCGTCAAGGGCGGCGCGCTCGACGTCGCGTGGTGCACGGCCGCGTCCGGCCCCGCGCCGGCCGCGCCCCTGCCCGAGGAGCTTGCGGCGGCCAACGCCCCCGCCGCGGCGCCGGCCGCGTCCGTCGGGACCGGCCCCGTCCATGGCGGCGTGCGGGGGCGGAGCCTGCTCGGCGACGACCCGTTCGCCTTCCTGCAGCCCTTCGGCGACACCGACAAGTTCGAGCTGACCCGGTTCACGGTGGCCGACCAGCCCTTCACAAACGCCATCCGCGTCGCCGTGCGCGACTCGGTCCCCGCGGTCTGGGATCTGCAATTGCGCGCAAAGTGCCCGGTCGCCCTGAAAAAGGGCGACGTTCTGCTGCTGACCTATTGGATGCGCGGCGTCAAGATCGACTCCGAATTCGGCGAGACCTTCTGCGTCAACGCCTTGCAGCTCGACAGGAAGCCCTGGACGAAGGTCTTCGAATTCAAGCCTCGCGCCAAGCTCGGCGACGGGTGGGTCAAGCTGCAGCGCGTCATCGTCTCCCGCGAAAGCTTCGCGGCGAACCAATACGCGTTCAACTTCCAGTTCGGCCTCGACCCGCAGACCTTCGAGATCGGCGGCCTGAGCCTTTACAACTACGGCTCCGCCGTGGATCCCGCGACTCTGCCACGCACGGAGGCGAAGCTCTACGACGGGCACGAGCCGGACGCCCCCTGGCGCGCCGACGCGCACCAACGCATCGACCGGATCCGCAAGGGCGACATCGACATTCTCGTCGTCGATGCCGCGGGCCGTCCCGTGCCGGACGCCGACGTCAAGGTCGAGATGACGCGCCATGCGTTTGGCTGGGGGTCGGCCGTCTATGCCTGGACCTTCGCGGGCACGGGCGAGGACAATCGCATCTACCGCGAGAAGTTCCTCGAGCTTTTCAATTTGATGGTGCCCGAGAACGGCCTCAAATGGCCGTCCTGGGAGAATCCGAAGTTCCGTGAAACGACGACGGAGATGATCGACTGGGCGCTCGCGAACGGGTGCGAGGTGCGCGGGCACACGCTCGTCTGGCCCAGCTTCCGCCGAACCCCGGCGCGCCTCGCCGGGCTTCGCGACGACCCCGACAAACTGCGCGGCGAAATCCAGAAGCACATCGCCGACATCGTGACCGCCAACAAGGGCAAGATCCGCGCCTGGGACGTGATGAACGAGCCCACGACGAACCACGAGTTCATGGACATCCTCGGCGCGGCCGAGCCGGCGGCCTGGTTCAAGCAGGCGGCCGAGCTCGATCCCGACGCCCAGCTGTTCCTCAACGAGAACCAGATCCTCGCGGGCACCAAGCTGCGGAGCCTCGAACTGCATCTCGACAAGGTTCTCGAGCATGGCGGCCCCCTGGGCGGCATCGGCATCCAGGGGCACCTCGGCGTCGGCACGGCGGCGCCCCAGAAAATCCTCGAGATTTTCGACCGCCTCGCCCGCTACCAGGTTCCGCTCTCCATCACCGAGCTCGACATTCTCTCCGACAATCCGGAGGAGCAGGCCATGTACCTGCGCGACGTGCTGACGGCGGCGTTCAGCCATCCGGCGATCGACAGCGTCACGTTCTGGGGCTTTTGGGACGGGCGCCACTGGAAGAGCAACACGCCGCTTTTCCGCAGGGACTGGACGGAAAAGCCCGGCCTCGCCGTCTATCGCCAGCTTGTGCTGAACGACTGGTGGACCCGCGAGACGCTCCGCACCGGCGCCGACGGCCATGCGCGCGCGCGCGGCTTCCTCGGCGACTACACGATCACCGTCGCCGGCCATCCTCCCCAGCCGGCCACACTCCCGAAGACGGGACTCTCTCTCCGCATCGTCATCGGCAGGTAGTCGACAATGCAATCGGCCAGTCGCCGGGGTTGGTCTCGGAACGCTTGTCGACCCGCCTCGAAGCGTCGCCAGCGGCCAGTGGCCAGTGGCTAGTTTCCGCTGTCGTTTGACGGAGTGCAAGAATCTAGTGTATAGTGCATGCGTTTTAGCGTCATCTCAATAACCCGGCGCTGTTTAACCCATTTAGGAGATTTCATTGATGCCAGAAAAAACCGCAGACAAGAAGAAAAAGACCGTCGTGGTCAAGCGCGCCCGTGGACTCGTTGTGGATTTCGACTATGCGTTGATTGATGGAATCGGCGCTTTGAAGAAGGCTTGCGCCAAGGTGCTTGAGGCTGCCGGGGTCAAGGCTGACGAAGGCGCTTTTGTGCGTCGTTTCTTTGGAAAAAACGCAACGGACGCCTTGCGTGCGTCTCTGGGTCCCGAAGCCGAGCTGGAGGAGGCGGCCGCCTCGATTTCCGCCGACATGGACGAAGCGGCGGAGACGGCTCCGGCCAATTCGACCATCCAAACGATTTGCAAGCACGTGCTTGATGCCAATGCCCAAGTTGCTTTCGTGACGATGCGCACACCGGGCATTGTCGAGGCGCGCATCGCCGAGCTCGGCCTTGAAGGCGCCATCGTGCTCAAAACCGATCGTACCGCCAACTTTGGCGAATATCCTGACGACATCTGGAGCCGCGCCGCGCACGCGCTCAAGCTCAACGCCCGCCTCTGCACGGCGATCGTGGCCAGTGCGACGTCTGTGCTCCATGCGATGATGGTCGGGATGCGGACCGCCGCCTTTACAAACCCCGCGATCGGCTTCCAGGATTTCTCCGGCGTGGACTTCATCGCCAGCCCCAAGTCAGGAGCCGGTGCGGTGGATGCGGTTGTGGGGCTCGTGAAACTCCGCGCTTTAACGCCCGAAGCGCCGGTCGAGTTCGCGGAATGAGGTGAAGATCATCGTGGGTCTTCCCGCGGGGCTGACGTAGGGCATTTCGCAAGCCGCCAGCTCAATGACGATGGCGTTCATCTCCTTCGTCGAGAGCGGGCCGCGGGTGCGTACGCAGGCGCTGCTCGCCGCTTTGGCGACGAGCTCCTCTCGCCAGCGTTCGCGTCCGCGTCGGCTTGACCCTGCATCGTCGAGCGCGGCCGCCGTGTCAAGCAGCACCGCTTCGCACGAAATGCCGGCAAGGGCGTCGGGGACGGCGTCGACAATGAAAGTCGATTTGCCAAAAGGCGCGATGCCGAACCCCATTTCCGTCAGCACGGACAGGACGCCTTCGACGCGCCGATGATCGAGCGGCTTCATCTCGACAGACTGCGGGATGAGCAGCCGCTGGGAAAGGCGGGGCGCGCCATCGGCGATGCGCAGGAGCTTTTCATAGAGCACGCGTTCATGGGCCGCTGCGGGATCGACGACGGTGTAGCCGTCGTTTGTCTCCAGCAGCACGTAGCCCGTGGAAAGGCGGCCGATGATTCGAAAACGCGTCCACGGCGAACCGTCGGGCATTTCCACGGTCGGTTCGGCGAAGGCCGGCTCGACCGGGGGAGCAACCGACGGCGGCGGCGCTCCGGCTGATGAAAATGAAAAGGAAGGCGCAGGTCGAACGGGGGGCGCGACCGGGCCGACGGCCTGCGGCCGCGGCGTGGCGGAAGGTTCCCCGGGCGGCGCTGGCGACGGCGACGGCGGAAAGCCCGGGGCAACGGCAGGCGGCGCAGCGGCGACGCCTGCACGGTTGAGAGCCGAGGACAGCGCCGCGATGACGGCCTCGCGCACGTCGGAGAGACAGCGGAAGCGCACTTCCCGCTTTGTCGGGTGGACGTTCACATCCACCTGGTCGGGTGGCAGGTCGATGAAAAGATAAAGGATGGGCTTTCGGTTGTCCTCAAGCTTCGGATACGCCTCGGTGATGGCGGCAAGCACGACGGGGGCAATGGCGGGACGGCGGTTGACGTAGATGTATTGGCCGCTGCGGTCGCTGCGTGTCCAGCTTGGCAGCCCCGCGTAGCCGTAAACGCGGATGGCGCCGAGGGTGCAGTCCACCGGGACGAGGCGCTCAAGCTCGTCGATGCCGGCGATGTCGAGGATGCGGTCGTGCAACGTATCGGCGGCGGCAAGCTGACAGGCGAAGTCGCCGTCGCACTTGAGCGAAAACGCCACGTCGTGGTGCGCGATGGCGTGGACGACAAAGACGTTGCGGATGTGAGCCTGCTCAGTCGTACGCGCGCAAGAATTTGCGGCGTGCCGGGACATTGAAAAAGAGGTCGCGCACCTCAATGCACGTTCCCGACGGGCAGCCGCAGTCCCGGACGTCCTGAAGCGTCCCGCCGATGATGGTCACCTCGGTGCCAGAATCGTCTTCCGGGCGTCGGGTGCCCAGCGTGAAACGCGAGACGGAGGCGATGGAGGCAAGCGCCTCGCCTCGGAAGCCGAGCGTGGCGATCGTTTCAATGTCGTCCACGTCGCGTATCTTGCTGGTGGCCTGCCGTTCGACGGCCATGATGGCGTCGTCGCGGTTCATGCCGCTGCCGTTGTCGGCGACGCTGACAAGCCTGCGTCCGCCTGCGGTGACAACGATGTCGATTCGCGTCGCCCCGGCGTCAAGGGCGTTTTCAAGGAGCTCCTTGACGACCGAGGCCGGACGTTCGACGACCTCCCCCGCGGCGATCTTGTTCGCCACGTGGGTCGACAGCATTCTGATCTTGGAACCTTCGGCACCGCTCATGCCCGGATTTTAGCAAATCGGCCGTTGAAAGGAAAGATCGCCGTTTTGGGGTTCCGCCTCCAAAACGGCGGCCGGCGACTAGCCCAACACCTCCAAGGCGATGTCGGTGCGTCCAAGGGGCGCGCTGACCTGGAAACCGGCAATCGGAGCCGAGTCAAGGCGCGTCAGGGTGTCGCGTGCAATGGCAACGCCCGTGGCAATGGCGTCCTCCTTGGCCTTGCACTTGCGGAGCTTTTCGATGATGAAATCCGGAACATGGACGCCAGGGACGTACTGGTTCATGAAATCGGCGTTCTTGGCTGAAAGCAAGGGATAGACGCCAATGACGATGGGGATCAGAAGCGAACGCTTTTCCAGGCGATCAAGGAAACGGAGCAACGCCTCGACGTCAAAGACGGGCTGGGTAATGGCATACTCGGCGCCGGCGGCGACCTTGGCCTCGAAGTGCGCGATTTCACGATCGAGATCGACGGCGACGGGATTGAGGCCGACACCCATGACGAAAGGCACAGGCCCGTCGAGCGGCTGGGCGGCGGCGTCGAATCCGCGGTTGAGGTTGGCGCAAAGACGGACGAGGCCCACGGCGTCGACGTCGAAGACGCCCGCGGCGTCGGGGTAGTTGCCGAGCTTGGGCGGGTCGCCGGTGATGAAGAGCCACGTCTTCAGACCAAGACCGGCGCCGCCCAGGATGTCCGACTGAAGCCCGATGAGGTTGCGGTCGCGGCAACAGCAATGGGGGATGGGCTCGATGGCGAGACCTGCGGTGCGCATGGCGAAAGCCGTCGCAATCACGCTCATGCGGGCGCTGGCGCGCGGGCCGTCGGGAAGGTTCACGGCATCGACCCCCGCCCCCTCGCAACTCCGGCATTTTTCGAGGAAGCCGTCAAGGCCCTGAATCGAACGCGGCGGAAGGATTTCGACCGACGTCACGCGACGGCCCTTGGCAAGCTTCTCGGCGAAGGAGGATTTCTCGCCGAACGGGACGGCTTCCGATTTGGCCGCCTGAGCCGGCATGTCAACGGTTTGGATGTCCACGTGGCGTTTGACGCCGGAAAGGACGTGGACGGCCCGGGCCGCCATGCGAACGTGGTCAGGCGTGGTGCCGCAACAGCCGCCAACGCCATTGACGCCAAGTTCGATGTGCTTCTTGGCGTATTCAGTGAAATACTCGGGGCTGGTGAGATAAAGCGAACGACCGCCGACCTCATGGGGACCGCCGGCGTTGGGCATGACGATCAAGGGTTTGCGGACAACGGCCCGGGCTTGTCGCACGGGCTCAAGCATCTCGGCCGGGCCGTAGTGGCAGTTGATTCCGACGACATCGACATCCGGCGAAGCGTCCAGGCGCCCGAGGACGGTGCCGAGAGGCGTCGTCTCAAACGCAGCGGGAGAGACCGAGGCGACGACGGGGAGGCCGCTGCGGCGCGCGGCGCGCGCCGCGAGGAGGAGCTCCTCGACATCGTGGAACGTTTCGAGGATGATCACGTCGGCGCCGGCCTTGGCCAGGTGTCCGGCCTGCTCGGCGAACACATCCTCGACGATGCCGATGCGTGTGTCGAGGCCAGCGCCGCGGACGGAGCAGGGGCCGCAGGCTCCCGCGACGAAGACGCCGTCGCCCGCTTCCTGGCGGGCAAGCGCCACGCCGGCGGCGTTGATCTCGGCGAGCCTCTCGGCAAGGCCGAATTCGGCGAGCTTGATGCGGTTGGCGCCAAAGGTGTTCGTTTCGATCACGTCGGCGCCGGCGGACACGTAGTCGCGGTGGATTTCAGCGATGAGCGAGGGGCGGGAGAGGCAAAGTTCGTCGTAGCAGACGTTGACAAAGACGCCTTTCTGGTAAATCATGGTGCCCATGGCGCCATCGAAGACGAGAGGCGAAGAAGCGATGCGCTGGAGAAAGTCTTTGTTCATGTTTCAGTTGTTTTTGGCAGTCATCGCCACGCTGATGACGAGACAGGCGACGACGGGGATCCAAACGAGGTAGTGGGCCTTGAAGGCGGGCGTGCGGGCGAGCGATTCGGCGGCAACGCTGAACAGGTAGAAGGCGCCGGCCACGGCGAGGCTGATGCCAATGCCGACGGACGATTCGCGGCGGTGCTGCTGAATGCCGAGGGGAACGCCGATGGCGACGAAACAGAAGCAGGCAAAGGCCAGGCTGACGCGGGAGTGGAGCTCCTCAAGGGATCGGGAAATGGCCTTCTTCCCCTCCTCGGTGGCAGGCGGATGGTCGCGGGAGACGAGAATGTCCTTGAGCAACACCCACGAATGCTTGTCCTTGATGCGACGCGGGCGATCGATCGATGCGTTCCTGCCCGTGTGGGCGCCAAAGTCGCCAATGACGTAGCGGACGCTTTCCGCTCGGCCGATGCCCGGGTTGTTCTCCTGGATCGGGTCGATGGAGACGTCCTTCATTTCCAGGACGACGACATCATCGGAAGAGGTCACGAGCGCCTCGCGGGCGCGAATCTCCTGAACCGAGCCCGTGCGGGTCGTCTCGACAATGCGCATGTCCTTGAGGAGATTGCCGTCGCGTTCGCCGACATAGACCGAACGGCCCGCAATCTCGACGTATTTGCCCTCTTCGATAAAGGCGGTGACGTCGGTGGCTTTCAGCTTGCGCCGCACGGTGGAGCGCGCATAGGCGCTTTCGGGAGCGACGGTGTTGTTGAGATGAAGGCAGAAGAAGGAAAGAACAAGCGCCAGGAGCAACGGCGTGCCCATGGCGCGCGCGAGGCTGATGCCGCAGGCGCGCATCGCGCTGATCTCCTGGTCGGAGGAGAGGCGCCCGAAAACAAGAAGCGTGGCGACAAGGCAGGCGATGGGGATGGAATAGGAAAGCGTACCCGGGATCCCGCCCCAGAGGAAGTCAAGGACGATGTCGATGGACATGCCGCGGGCAATGTACTGGGTGACCTTGAAAAGCAAGCCGACGGACATGACGAAGCTCAGCACGAGCAACGCCATGAAAAACGTGGTCAGGAAGCTGGAAGCGATGTATCGGTGGAGGATTCGCATGGAAACGGGGCAACGTTGTCGAGTTGAGCGGCTGGTTTCCTTTCGTGCGCAGCGGGAAACGTGCAGAGCGTGGTTCAGGCTGTGGTCTCCCCCAGAGCCCGTGACTACGCTCTACGCTCTCCTCGCTAAAACGGGGTCCAGTGTGGGGGCACGTGTTTCGCCATCCGGCCCCCGGCCCACCCGGCCCAGCCCCTCGCCGCTGCCGCGAAACGGCCTACTTGGACGGGTTGACGTAGTTGGCCTTGGCGGCGGCGGCACCGTCGATGTAGACTTCGACGCGGCGGTTTTCGAGGGTGCCGTTGACGAGGTCGTTCTGCATCTTCGGATGATCAAAGCCGTAGCCGATGGCCTTCATGCGATCGCCGGCGATGCCCTTGCCGATCAGGTACTGGCGCACGGCCCTGGCGCGGCGGCCGGAGAGGTCGATGTTGTACTTGCGGTTGGACTTGAGGCGCCGGTCGGCATGGCCTTCGATGACCGCGGTGGACTTGGGGTTCGAGAGCATGACCGCGGCAACGCGATCAAGCTGCGGGAAGAACTGGGGCTTGATGACGTCCTTGTCCGTGTCGAACGTGATCTTGAGCTCGAAGAAGAGGACGTCGTCAGGACCGTAGAGCGGATCCGTGTTGTCGTAGAGGACTTCGTGGCCGTCGCGGACGCCGCCGGCGTCGGTGTCCGGGTTGAGCGGATCCGTCTTATACTTCAAGACTTCGGCACCGTCCGAAAGGAGGTCGAAGTCTGTGTCGGGATTGAGAGGGTCGGTCTTGTACCGTTTGACCTCGTCGCCGTCCGTGAGGCCGTCCCCGTCCGTGTCGGGGTTGAGGGGGTCCGTCTTGTACGTGAGAACCTCCTCGCCGTCCTTGAGGCCGTCCCCGTCCGTGTCCGGGTTGAGGGGGTCCGTCTTGTGGCGGTGGACCTCCTCGCCGTCCTTGAGGCCGTCCCCGTCCGTGTCCGGGTTGAGGGGGTCCGTCTTGTGGCGGTGGACCTCCTCGCCGTCCTTGAGGCCGTCCCCGTCGGTGTCGGGGTTGAGGGGGTCCGTCTTGTGGCGGTGGACCTCCTCGCCGTCCTTGAGGCCGTCCCCGTCCGTGTCGGGGTTGTTGGGGTCGGTCCTGTAGATGTGCAGCTCCTCGTCGTCCGTGAGACCGTCGCCGTCGGAGTCGAGGGCGACTTCGATTTCCGGGTCGCGCGCGATGAGATCGGCGGAGAAGCGATAGACAAAGCCGACATCCATCGTGTGGTTGAATTCAGAATTGTAGCCGGCGATGTTGATGCGGGTGTCGATGCGGAGGCTCCAGGAGTCGCTGAGGTGGTACATGAAGCCGCCACCGGCGCGGAGCGCCGCGCAAACGGGACCGTCGGACGTGATGTCCACGCCGAAGATCGTGAACCCGGCGCCGACGGTCAGGTAGGGGTCGAGGCGATCCATGCGGGAGAAATGGAAGAGGCCGTCGAAGTAGAGCTGAGCCATCCACGTGTCGCCAAAGCCGTATTCCCCGCCATGGCGCGAAGCGTAGGAGAACGGCTTTTCGGTCTTGACCCAATTGCCGTCGGCGTCCCGGTTCATGTAGCCGCCGAGGTTCTCGTCGAGCTTTGGAGCCAAGAGGAGGCTGCCTTCGAATGTCCACCATTCGCTGTAGTCGTAGCCGACGCGGAGGGTCAGGTACGGGCCGTCCTCAAGGGCTTCGTCGCCCTCGGCATTGTACCAGCCCACGCCGGGGCTGATGTACCAACGCCCAAAGTCGGACGTTTCAATTTCGGCTTCCTGTGCAAAAGATGCTGTGACCGCGACCGCGATGACCGCGGCCGCGAAACTGCGGAGAATGTCGCTCAATTTCATGTGTCGCCCTCGTTTTGGACAAACTGCAAGATGCAGTCCGTGGAGAAAGGTTTGAATTGGCATAAGGTTATCATGCGCTGGCCTGCGTTTCAACAAGAAAAATCCAGAGGCGGCCAGCCGCTGGTCGCGAGCCGGCGCCCACGGAGCGAGACTCGCCGCTCCACACCAAGGAAAAGTGCGAGGCTCGCCCGTCGGCGACCAGCGACTCGCGACTACTTGACGGCAATCGCCTTCTCCGAGGCCCAGAGGCCGTGGATGTTGCAGTATTCCGTGGCATAGAGCGTGCCGGACTTGGCGAGCTTGAGCGCCACCTTCACGCAGCTCTGCGTATGGGCCGGCCCCGTGTCGGCGCCCGCGCCCGAGGAACCGTGCGCACTGAATTCACAACGAGCAAGCTCGATGGACGTCTTGGAACCCTCGGGCACGTAGTGCAGGGCAATCCAGGCGATGAAATGCGCGGTGGTGTTCGGATGCGGCTCATCCTTGCCCACGGAAATTGAAACCTCGAACGCCTCGCCAGCGGCGACCTCGTCCGGACATTCGACAAGAGGAACATGCTTCTCCGACTTCCAGTCGGCGGTCTGAACAAAGTTGGACAACATCTCTTTTCTCCTTGGTTAAGCTTCCTTGACACTTTTGTCAGTTGGAAGGCCAGCAGTATACAACAACATTGCAACAAATTGCAACTTGAAACCGGAGGCGTTCGCCATTGCGACAATCACGACGATCTCGCTTGAATTCCCCTTTCGCCTTCTGCTATGCTTTTGGCATGAATCTGCGCGACGACAGGCCCAATCACGAGGCGGAGGACGACTCCGCCGCCGAGGACATCGCGTTGATGCTTCGGGCGAAGGCCGACGATCTGGCCGCGTTTTCGCAACTCGTGCGGAAGCATCAAAACGCCGTGATGAACTTTTTTCGGCGCAGCGGCGTTTACAGGGATGTCGAGGATCTTGCGCAAGAGGCTTTTCTCAAGCTGTATCGCGCACGGCGCGGCTACCGCCCGGCAGCCAAGTTCACCACGTTCCTCTATCTCATCGCCCGGCGGGTCATGATCGACTCGATCCGTCGAAGCGCCCGGCAGGCCAAACTGATGGAGGGATATGGGAAGGAGGCGCCGCCGGCGGAAGACGCGCCGGCGATGCGGGGCGAGCGAAGCGATGCCGAGAAGGCGCTGGACTGTCTCAGCCCGGCGATGCGCGAGACCGTGGCCCTGGTCGTGATGCAGGGACTGACGTACGCGGAAGCGGCGAGCGTCCTGGGCATCCCGGAAGGGACCGCGAAGTCGAGAGTGTCCGCCGCCATGCGGCAGATGCGGGCCGCGCTGGAGACGCCCGGCGGCCCCAAGGAGACAGGCTCGGATGTGGATGGGCGTCGGGAGAATTGAAGATGAACACGCAAAACCTGGAGCACGATCTGGAATTGGACGCCGACGCGGCGGCCGTCGCCGCGATGCTTCGCGCCGTGCCCGAGCAGCCGTTCCCGGACATCTCTGCCGCCGTGGTGGCGACGATCCGTCGTCGCCGGCGGCTCCGGCGGCGTCTCGCATTCGTTGCAGCAGCGGCGGCAGCCGCCGTGGTGGCGATCATGGCCGGGCCTTCGCCCGTGCAGGTCGCTCCGGTCGAACCGACGCCCCAGGCGGCATCGTCCGAAGCAGTCGATGCCGATCCGGGGCCCGATGCGTGGCTGCTGAAGGCGCAAGAGGCCGATGGCACTTGGGACCCCGCCCGCTGGGGCGGCAGCCGGGAACATCTCCCGGCCGTGACCGGCTTTGCCATGATGGCGCTCGTGCGCGATGGCGGCACTGCGACGGACGCGGCGGCGGCGCAGGCGGCGCAGGCGCTGCGCGCAATGCAAGGACGCGATGGGCGGCTTGGCGGCGACCGGTCGCTCCACAACCACGCGATCGCCACCGGGGCGCTCCTCCGCCTTTACGAAACCGGGCGCTTCCCGGAGCTCTTTTCCGTCGTCGATGGCGCGGTGAACTACATCCGCACCACGCAGGGCGCGGCGGGCGGCTGGGGCGGAACCTCGGTCGATGTGTGGCTCGTGGACGCACTGAGCCGCGCCGATGCGCTCGGCTGGCGCGACCCCGCCGGGCATCTGCGTCGCGGCCTGCGCGCGCTTGAACGCCTCCCCGGCGAGTCCGCCGCGACCGTTGCGGCCGCGTCCACACTCGACGCCAAGCGCGACGCCGTCGCAGGCCTCTGCGATCGCTGGATCGCCGAAAACCCCGTGTCGCGCGCTGGCGGCCGCGTCTATGCCGCCGCCGTCGCCGCACGTTGAAGCGGCCGTCATGCCGCCCGTCAAGAACGGCGGCCCCTCCTCTTTGCAAAGCTCGCCCCGGGCTTGCCTTTGCCTTTCCACCCCCATCCCTGCGGGCGGGCCCTTGCCCGCAGGGATCTTTGGAGATCGTCATTGGAGCCGGGCCGGCCGATGACACATCAGGTCGTCAATGACGGCGGCAACGGACTCTTTCGGCAGCTTTCCGTAGACGCGTCCGCCCCTTGCGTCCAAATTGTAGCGCCACTCGCATTGCCCCTTGTCATCCGTGATTTCGTAGATGCCGCGCTCCAGATTGCAGTACGGCTCCCATCCGCGGATTGCAAAGAGCACCGTTGCCTGGTCCCATGACGAATGCCCCGCGAGCTGATCCCAGGAGCGAGGCGAAATGGCCTCGCGTGGCGGCAGCGCGGCTGCGAAGACATCCTGCACGGGGCCAACGCACTCCTTCGATTCAACCAGACGGCGTCCGCTGTATAAATGGCGGCCGTATTGAAAATCGCAGAACACGATGGGGGTGGGCCACCCGGAAATCGCGATGCGCGTCGACACCGCATCGCCATCGGAATTGTACTCGTGTCCGCTGGGATAGAAGCACGCCATCGCATACCAGACCTTCACCTTTTTGGCGACGAGCGCATGCCCGTCCAGCGGCGAGGATTCGTCTGGCGCGGATTCGAGAAGCCGCCGAAGATTCGTGAAGAAGCCGATGGAGCAAATTGTCACGCTGTTGTCCGGCTGGGCCGCAAGCGTCCGACGATAGACCTGCACCGCATCCGGCGCGTCGTCGCTTGACGCATGGCGGAAGCGCCCCGCGTATTTCTCCTGCAACGCGAGAAACTTCGCATGCCCGCTTGGGGCGCCCGCAACGCCCATGCCCTTCGAGCATCCGACCGGGATGCCAGACCGTCCGTAGAAGTCGTTGATGATCTCCATCACGGCGACGGAACCGTTTGCCCGGGTGCAACTCAGGGTGGCAAGAATCTCGCATTCGCCCCTGTCGGCGAGCGCGTGGGCGACCGCAAATGCGCCGGCGTCATCGTAGTCCGTCAACATGTCCGAATCGATGATGAGCTTCGTGGGCGCGGAACGATTTTCAGAAGTGGCAGACATTCAACGAATCCTTTGGCTGGAGTGGGGAAGAAGGGGGCGTTGCCCATGGACGAAACCATTGAAGGCGGATGTTATCACGGAAGGCATGCCGGTGTCGATTCTTTTCTGGCGGTGTGCGATCACGGGTGTGCGTCAAAAAAGAGACAGACAAATCCGGCATTGCCTATGTCATGCGTGTTGAAAGGGAATACGACCAGCTTTTTGTGCCTTCTTGTTTTTCGTGGCCGTTCCCCCACTCGGCGCAGCCGCCACGGCCCTTCTCGCCCTTCTCGCCCTTCCGGTGAAACCCCACCGCCCACGCCGCGCCACCCTTCGCATAGTGAGGAGAGCGTAGAGCGTAGAGCGTAGTTCAGGCCGGGGACGCCCCAGGCCCCGTTACGACCAGCTTTTTGTGCCTTCTTGTGTTGGTAATGTGGGTGGCGATCTGACAGGAACCGTGTATACGGGGCTTTGAAGACTGCCGCACGTTGAGGTATGATGTGAAACAGCAGGTGGCATGGTAACCACTTGCTG
>JBMNOD010000079.1:0-16625 GCA_050942875.1 Kiritimatiellia bacterium | reverse complement strand
ACTACTAACCCGGCCAAAAATAGTGTTGCATTTTGTTCGCGGTTATGTTAGCCTGAATTCATGCAAATCAAAAACGCAAGAGAGATCAGCACAAACGAGCTTTTCGAGCGCCGCAAACAGGCGGTCGCGCTGTACAACACCGGCATGCTCATTCAGGACATCGCACCGATCGTCGGGGCGCACCGCAACGTGGTCGGGCGCTGGATCGGCCTGTGGAAGTCGGGCGGCGAGGAAGCGTTGAAACCGGACGCGCCCGGTCGCCCGAAAGGGAGCGGGCGGCGTCTCACGCCCGAGCAGGAGAAATCGATTGCCAAGGCTCTTGTCGACAAGTGCCCGGACCAGCTCAAGATGCCGTTCGCGCTGTGGACGCGCGCCGCCGTGCAAGAGTACGTCCAGCGCAAGCACGGGGTGGCGCTGCCTTTGCGCTCCGTGGGGCGCTACCTCCGCCGGTGGGGTTTCACGCCGCAGAAGCCGGTTCGGCGTGCCTACGAGCGAAATCCGGCTGCCGTTGAAAAGTGGCTTGCGGAAACCTACCCGATGATCAAGGCTCGCGCCGAGGAAGAGGGCGGGGAGATTCATTGGGGGGATGAGACGGGCATCCGCAGCGACGATGTGAATGGGCGGGGCTACGCACCGAAGGGGCGCACTCCCGTGCGCCGCGCCAAGGGCACCGCCGAGAAAGTAAACATGATCTCGACGGTCACGAACCAGGGCAAGGTCCGCTTCATGTTCTACCACGGCGGCATGTGCGCCTCCGTCCTGCTGCTTTTCCTGGAGCGGCTGATCCGTTCTTCCGAGGCCAAGGTGTTCCTTGTCCTCGACAACCTCAAGGTACACCACTCGAAGCCCGTCAAGGAATGGCTCGAAGAGAACTCCAAACGCATCGAACTTTTCTATCTTCCCAGCTATTCGCCCGACCTGAACCCCGACGAGTACCTGAATTGCGACCTCAAAGGGATCATCAGCCGCAAACCCGACGCACGATGCAAAGGGCATCTGAAAAGGACGGCGCTTGGCGCCATGCGAAGCCTCCAAAAACAGCCGCGCAGGGTGCGCAGCTACTTCGAGCATGAGAGCATCATCTACGCATCATGAATTATGGCCGGGTTAGTAGCGACTAGCGGCTCAATTTGCGCTACCACCCGAGCCGGTGGAGGAAGTCGGCGCAGAGGTCGGGCCAGCGGGAGACGTCGGGGCGATCAGGCGCAAGGCCGACGCCGTGGGGGCCGAACGGGAAGACGTGCAGGGCGAAGGGAATGCCGCCTTTGCGCAACGCCGCCGCGTAGTTGAGGGAATTCTCCACGGGCACGGCGCCATCCTCGGCCGTGTGCCAGAGGAATGCGGGCGGCGTGTCGGCATCGACGTTGCGCTCGGCCGAGAGCGCCAGCAGATCCGCTTCGGCCGGGGTTTCCGTCCCAAGGAGGTTCTTGAACGAACCGCCGTGGGAACCCTCTACGCCGCTGAGGACGGCGTAGCAGAGAATCGAGGCGTCGGGACGCGCCGAGACGGCGTCCGCGGCGTCGCCTGCGTTGGCTTCGACTTTGTCGTAAAGGAACGAGGCGCTGCCTGCCAGGTGGCCGCCGGCGGAGAAGCCGAGAATCGCGATGGCGTCCGGACGGACGTGGAATTCGTCGGCGCGCGAACGCACGATCTTGATTGCGCGCAGGGCGTCGCGCTGCGGCTCGGGATAGTGCGCCTGCGGGTGTACGCGATATTCCAGGACGAAGGCGTGGAAACCGAGCTCGTTGAATTTCTGCGCAATGGGATCGGCCTCGTGCCGCGCGCGGTGGCAGTAGCCGCCGCCGGGGCAGACGATGATGCAGGGACGCACGGTCTCGCCGGGCAGCAGGAAGGGCGTGAGATACGGCTGAAGTTCGCCGTCAACAGGGGTGTTCCAAAGCGGGAGGGTGTTCATGGGTGTTTCCTTGTGTTTTAAGCCAGCACGCTCTCGAGGGCGGCTTGCATGCGTTTTTCGAGCTCCTCGAACTTGGTCGTGTTCCATTTCGAGTAGTTCCAGTCGCGGACGAGCTGGGTGAGCCTGTGGAAGAACGATCGAGCCGCGTCGCGATCGTCGAACGTCATCTTCGCGTCGACGATGCGCTCGATTTCCGCAAGGATGTGGCGTTGCCGTTCGGCAGGACAGGCGGCGTCGGTGTCGTGGAAGGAGTCCTGCTGCAGATAGGCGGCATCGACGAATTCGCTCTTGAGAAAGACCACGAAGTCTTCCGTCGAGGTGCCTTCTTCGCCGACGACCTTCATCATCTGTGCGACTTCGTTGCCGCGGCGGAGAATGGCGCGGATCTTGGCGACGACCTCGGGGTCGCAGACGCTGGTGTATTTGCTCCACGAGTCGAGGGGGTCGATGGCGGGATATCGGCGCGCATCGGAACGCGAGCGGGAAAGCCCGTGGAAAGCGCCCACGACCTTGATCGTGGCCTGCGTGACGGGCTCGTCGAAGTTGCCGCCGGCGGGGGAGACGGCGCCGCCGATGGTGACCGAGCCGACGCCGCCGTCGCGCAGCTTCACGCGGCCGGCGCGTTCGTAGAACGAGGCGACGACCGTTTCGAGGTAGGCGGGGAACGCCTCTTCGCCGGGGATTTCCTCGAGGCGCCCGGACATCTCGCGCAGGGCCTGCGCCCAGCGGGAGGTCGAGTCGGCGAGCAGCAGCACGTCGAGACCCATTTGGCGGTAGTACGCGGCGATGGTGGCGGCGGTGTAGACCGACGCTTCGCGCGCGGCCACGGGCATCGACGAGGTGTTGCAGATGATCGTCGTGCGGTCCATGAGCGTGCGGCCCGTGCGGGGGTCTTGCATGTTCGGGAATTCACGCAGCATCTCGACCACTTCGCCGGCGCGTTCGCCGCAAGCGGCGTAGATCACGATGTCGACCTGGGCGAAGCGGCTGATCGTCTGCTGCAGCACCGTCTTGCCGGCGCCGAAGGGGCCGGGGACGCAGTAGGTGCCGCCGAGCGCGACCGGGAAGAACGTGTCGATGCTGCGAACCTGGGTGACCATCGTCTTTTCGGGACGGAGGCGCTCCTCGTAGCACGTGATCGGCACCTTGACGGGCCAGCGCTGGAGCATGGCGACCGGCGTCTCGACGCCTGCGCCGTCCACCACCACGCCGATGACGTCGGTGATGGCGTAGCTGCCCGCGACGGCAACGGACTTGACGGTCTGCCGGCCCTGGAGACCGAAGGGCAGCATGATGCGATGCTTGAAGATGCCTTCGGGCACGGTGCCCAGCGCGTCGCCGGCCCAGAGAACGTCGCCCGGCTTGGCCGTCGGCGTGAACGCCCACTTCCGGTCGCGGGGCAGCGCCTCGATGTACTTGCCGCGCTGGAGGAAGAAGCCGCAGGCTTCGGCAAGCTCCGGCAAGGGGTTTTGGAGGCCGTCGTAGATTTGCGTGAGCAGGCCGGGGCCAAGCTCGACGGAAAGGAGTTCGCCGGTGAATTCGACCCGGTCGCCGACGGCGAGGTCGGACGTGTCTTCAAACACCTGCATGTCGGCGAGGCGACCGCGGATGCGGAGGATTTCGCACATGAGCGAAATGTCCCCGATCTTCGCGTAGCCGACTTCGTTGAGCGCGACGGCGCCTTCGAAGCGCACGGTGATCATGTTGCCGTTGACGCCGGTAATCGTTCCCTGTGTAATCATGTCTGCGGGTTTCCTGGTAGAGAGTGGGGTTCGTGCGAGTCTGTCTGCTCGCGGGCATGGGCAAAGAGTCGTTCGCGGCCTTTCACCGGATCGGCCTTCGCCTGGCGCAGGAGGATGCCGAGGCGGACGGCGTAGGCGAAGACGGCTTCGGCGGAAAGCGTGTCGTAGCCGGCGATCTCGCCGGCGAGATCCCAGCGCAGCTGGTCGAGCGCCCGTTCGCGCTTCAGGGGGTCGGCTTCCTGGAAGGCCGCGGCCACGCGGTTTTCAATGCGCACATCGACGCCGCGATGCTCGCGCAGCCACGGCGCGGGATCTGCGCCGCGGAGCTTCGTCGCGCGCAGCTTGGCGACGGCGTTGCGAAGCTGCGTTTCGCCGTTGCGCCAGGCGCGGGCGTAGGGGTGGTCCGACGCGCCGCCATCGAGCAGGGCGAAGACGACGGCGCAATCGCGCGCGCTCATATGCTCCTGGCACTGCGCCCGGAACGCCTCCGCCGTCATCGTCGGCTCGCGACCGAACTGGAGTCCCGGCAACGTGGCTGCGAAATAATGGTAGCTCATTTCTCGTTGCCGAAGACCATCGTCGCGAGCGTGGGGCTCATCAGCCGGCTCATGGCCGCCTGGATGGCCTCGGCGGTGAAGTCGTGCTCGACGCGCCCGCCGTCGAGCATCACGCGGATGCCGGCCGTGACATCGCGATCCGGGGCGATTTTCAGCCCGCCGGCGACGGCGGAGGCGAGGCGCGCCCTGGCGTAGGCGGCCAGCGTCTCGGCCTGGTCGGGGGCGACGAGCGCCTGGATGCCGCCGCCGGCGTCGGGGGAGGCGGCGAAGGCCTTGACGAGCGCGGCGAGGAAGGCTTCGAGGAAACTGCCCGAGAGCGTGGTTTCGACGTCCTTGAGCAACACGCGCTCCAGCGTCTGGCGGATGGACTGCTCCACGTCGAGCACCACGTCGCGCGCGGCCTGGCGGACGGCCTGCTCCGAGCGCTCGCGCATCACGGCGATTTTCGCCTCCGCTTGGGCGCGGTACGATGCGGCGGCCTTCTCGGCCTCTGCAATCTTGTCGGCGGCGGCCTTTTCGGCCTCTGCGAGGATGGATGCGGCCTTTGCCTCGGCCTTGTCGACGCCCTCGGACTGGATTTTCTCCAAAAGCGACTGTAGTTCTGCTGCCATTTTGTCTCCTTGAACGGAAAGCCGTTTAAATCCATTTATTTTTGCATAGAGTCCGCCTCTTGTCAAACAGCGGTTTTCCGCGAAGGCGGGGAGCGCGGGAATTGTCCATGCCGCCGCCGACACCCGCCGGGCGTCGATGCCTGTCGCCGAAATTTGGAAACGCCCGTGCCCGTGAAGACTCCGCCACACGCCGCACCCGTTCGCGCAAACCGAATCCCATCGTTTGCGTTTTTTAAAGAAGACGAGAGACGGGACGCAAGCCCCAAGGCGGAAAAACCGCCCCCGTTTCGCCCCTGCCCTGCTTCATGCGGCTAGCGGCTCTCACCCAATTCGATGATGAACGGCGCGAGCGGGAGCCCGGAGTCGGCAATGAGGCTGCTGTACCAGGGATGCTCGTGCAGATGGCGAATCCCCTTGGGTTCGACGATGTCTTCGCAAAACACATGCAAATCGACGCCCATGACGCGGCCCTGCGTCACCCACGGATTGCCGTGCTTGTGGCCGACATTGGAATTGACGAGCCGGGCCTTTCGCCAGACGCCGTCCTCTCCAAGCAGCTCGAAGGGCACGGCGACGTCCCAATTCGAGTTGTACACCCCCCACCACTTGACGTTCGAACACTTGACGACGACCTCGCGGCCGCGGACGTCGGCGGAAATCACGCGTGGATAGTCGGCGACAATGTCGTCGAACCCGTAGTCCCGTTTGAGCGCAAGCGCCGCGAGGCGGCGGCCGACGGTGCCCTTGTCGTTCGGGTGGATGTCGTCGGTGTTGCCGATGTCGCCCGTCACGATCATGCCGGCGTTCTTCTGCTCGTCCGCAAACTTCTCCTGCGCAAGCTGGATGTCCCACCATGAACTGCTCCAGGGTGCGAGCTGGACGAAATAAAGCTTGAGGCCGGGATTGCGAAAGACTTTCGACCAGCCGTTGTAGAGCGCGTGCATCTTGTCGCAATAGAGGGCGCCTTCGGCGGCGTTGTGGCATCCCTGGTACCAGATGAGGCCGCGCATGGCGTACGGCGTCCACGGGCTCACCATCGAATTGAAGAGCACGGTGGGCTGCTGGTGGGGATCGCCGATCACCCCTTGGCGACGGTCGTCGTTCCACTGTTCCTGCTCGACGACTTCGTAGTCGGCCGTCTTCTGGAGCGTCGCCATCCCGTCGTAGCCTTCCCGCGGCGTCCAGGCGTCGATGTTCGTGCCTCCCCAATAGGCGCCGACGATGCCGATGGGGATCTCGAGCTCGGAATGAAGCTGCAGCGCAAAGTAAACGCCCATCGCCGAAAAGGACGGCAGGGCCGATAGATTCTCGGGGATGAATTCCTTCCAGGCCGTAAAACTGCCCTGGTAGAGGTCGCGCGGTTTCGCTGACCACTGGTAGTTCGAGCAGTAGGCGAAACGGACGCGCCGTTTGTGCGTGATCTGGGCGATCATCTTGCCTTCGCGATCCGTGAAATGCGGATTGTCCCCGACGAGCGGCAGCTCGGCGTTCGACTGTCCGGCGCAGAACCAGACTTCGCCGACGAGCACGCCTTTCACCTCGACGTCGTTCGCCGCAAGGACGCGTTCTTCAGCCGAGGCTTCCATCGCCGGAAGCTTCACGGACCACTTGCCGTCCGCCCCCGCCACGGTCGAAACGGAATGCCCCGCAAACGCGACCGTCACCTTCTCGCCCGGATCGGCCCGGCCCCAGACGGGCAAATCCATCTGGCGCTGCAAGACCATCTTGTCCTTGAACGGCGTTCCCAGCGTGACCTTGGCCTCGGCGCCCGGCACCACGGCCGCCGCCAGCACGGCAAACATCAATCTTTTCATTTCAGTTCCCCCATTCACCTGACCGCGAGCTCGAACGGCCCGCAAGGTAGGTTTTCGCCATTGACGAGATTGCAGTCGGGATAGTCGTCCCATGCGTAGCGCACCTTGGCGGGCTTCATGCCGTCGGGCGTCTTCAGGGCCACGGTCTGGTTCATGATTTCGGCCTCGGCCCAGACGAAGCGCCCGTCTTCGCCGGCAAGCTGGAACCCTTTGACATTCCCGCCATCGGACGTCTTGAGTCCCGCGGCGTTCTTGAACGCGATGCCGACACGTTCGTCCTTCACGCGCTTGATGGCGACTGGAATCGGCCCGGCTTCGACGACGTCCTTCATGCCGTAGGTGCGCGCGAGCGCCAGCCGCGCGAGACGTTCGCCGGGCGTCTTCTTGTCCTTCGGATGGATGTCGTCGTGGTCGCCCGCGTCCAGCAGCACCGCCGTGCCGCTCTTCTCCATCGTCTCGCCGAGCAGCATCTGCGTCCAGCGCATGCTGGCCCAGGCGGAATCGACCGGATGTTCGTTCGTGCGCTGGAAGGCGGCGAGCTGGACAATGTAGAACGGGAAGCCGTCCGGATGGGTGAAACGGCTGCGCCAGTCCTTCACAAGCGCGCGCACCTGGTTCGCGTAGCGCGGCGAATCGCCGACGTCGGAACATCCTTGATACCAGATCGCGCCCTTGGCGGCCATCGGGAAGAGCGGGTGAACCATGGCGTTGTAGCAGACGGCGGGCGTCCAATACTGGATCCGCGACGGATCGAACGGCTGCGGATCGAACGCGAAGCGCTTCGTCTTCCACGCGCCGCCAAGCGGCACATCGCCTGCCGGCGTCTTGAGCGCGAACGCGGCGAGGTCGCGCTCCAGGAAGCCGCCCTCGCCGCCGACGTCCCACAGACGCACGGCGATCACGTTGTCGCCGGCGCGCAGCGTTCCGGCCGGCACCGGATACAGCCTCGGCACGTTCCAGCGGTCGTCGGCGCCGACTTGGACGCCGTTCACATGGACGATGTCGCGGTCGTCGAGCGCGCCAAGCGACAGCACGGCGTCGGCGGCGGCCTGCGCGCCCGTCAACTTCACCTTGCGGCGGAACCACGCGCAGCCGTCGAAGTCAGGCGGAAGGAGCGACGGCAGCTCGACAGCCTCCCAGTCGGCATCGTTGAAAGCCGGCTTCTCGGCGGGAATCGCCCCCTTCGCGTCGCAGTCCTTCTTCCACTGCTCGAGGCGCGCCGCGAACCCCTCCGCGCCACCGCCCGCCTCGTAGGCGGCCAGACGGTCGAGATGGGACTTCGCCGCGGCCTTGCAGTAGTCGTCGGCCGAGGCATAGGCCTCGAGCGACATCCAGGCGCTGATCGCCGAACCGCTCCAGCTCACGTTGACGAGACCGATCGGCACGTTCGGAAGCCGCTCGCGGAGCGCCGCGGCGAAGAAGTACGCGCAAGCGGAGAAGGTGCGCGCGGAATCGAAGTCGGCGTGCCGCCATTCGACAGGCCGCGGCACGCGGTCGAGCGGCTTGAACGAAAACGCCTCCATTTCGTTGAACAAGCGGATGTCGAAATACTCGTTGCGCTCCATCTCCTCGCGGCCGCGGGTGATCCCGCCATGGTAGTTCATCGCCATGTTGGACTGCCCCGAGCAGATCCAGACGTCGCCGATGGCGATGTCGTCGAGCTCGGCGAACGTCCGCCCGCCCGAGGACAGCTTGAGCACGTGCCCCAACCCCGCCTTCATCGCGGGAAACACGACCTTCCACTTTCCGTCCGCTCCAACCGTGGTGGCAAGCTCCCGGCGATCCAGCGCGACCGTGACGGTGGATCCAGGCGTCGCAAAGCCGAAGACAGGCAGCGGGCAGTCTCGCTGGAGAACGGCGCGGGACGTGAACGGGGACGCGAACGACGCCTCGTCGGCGTCCTTGGCGAAGGCCATGGAGGCGGCGACGAGACAAGCGGGCAAGAACAATCTTTTCATTTTCATGTTCATCTGACGACTCTGAACCCCAAGTAGAGATAGCCGGGATAGCCAGTGGAATTGTATTCGCGGACGGCGCACTCCGCCGAACCGTAATAGCCGAAACTGCCGCCGCGGATCGCGCGGTACGACACGCGCGGACAAGCCGGCGGGCGCGTGTCGAGCGGGTCCTTGCCGCTCAAGACGGTGTCGAAATGAAAGCTGTCGGAGCACCACTCGCAGACGTTCCCGCCGAGGTCCATGATGCCGTCGCGTGAAACGTCGGCCGGATCGCTCCCGACCAACGAGGCCGCGCGCCCGGGCGTCCGCGCGCGCGGCTCGTTCCCCCAGGGATGGACGCGGTTCTCGCCGCGACCCGAGGCGACGTATTCCCATTCCGCCTCCGTCGGCAACCGATAGCCGTCCGCGCCCGCCACCCAGGCGAAGTCGTCGGCTTCGTCGTAGGCAGGCGTCAGCCCTTCCTGCGCCGAAAGCCAGTTGCAGTACGCGACGGCATCGCGCCACGAAACATAGATCACCGGATCGTCGTCGCGCCACGAGGCGCTGGATCGCCGGGCGCGGTGCTCGGGACGGAACTCCTCGTACTGGCGGTTCGTGACTTCGAACTTCGCCATCGTGAACGGAGAAATCTCGACCGCGCCGTTGCGGAAGCTGCCGCCGGGTATCGCGATCATCTCGTGCCTGGTGCTCTTGATCGTGCCGTCGAACCGGGCGACCTCGTTTCGGACGAGCGCAACCGACTTGATCGTCGCGTTTCCCCAGTCGGAAAAATCGTGCTTCCTGTGTTCGCGCGTATCGAGATCCTTGACGATCCGGACGCCGGACGCACCCTCCAGGACGGACCAGAGGAACGCGATCTCCTTCTCCTCGCCGCCGGTCGGCGGCAGGTAGAGGGGCATGCGGTGGCGGCGGCCGGAGCGGCCGAGCCACGGCAGATCGACGCAAAACGTGTAGCGCGCCTCCTCGTCGGCGGCGTTGATGTACCGGACGCGGAACGCATAGCTCCCCGGCATGAAATCCGGAGGCAGCGTCCAGTCCGTCCCGCTCGCGCCATCGAGCGTCAGAACCGGATCGCCGGCGACCGCGCACTGCGACCACATGCGATGGATGCCGTCCCAATCGAAACAGAGCGAATTGCGCTCGGTCTCCCGGTCAACGACCTGCCGGCGTCCGAGCGTCCGGAGGACGACCTTGCCGGCGCGTTCGATGGCGAATTCCGGCGTCGTTCCCGGAACCATCGGCGCGGCGAGATGATGGATGCCGGCGGGGAGATCCTTCGTGACGCCCGGGGCCGAGACCGTCGCCGGCGCGGCGAGCATGAACGTCGCATAGACGTTGTCCTCGACGTCGTTGTGAATCTGCAGGTAGCGGTCGCGCGCATCGACCCAGCCTTCGGACTCGGCCCGGAAGATTCGCGTCAGGCCCTTCGGGCGCGTGCGGTAGGCGGTGTAAATCTTGTCCTGCGTGATCGCGGGATAAAGCCCGCGGCTCTTGTAGGCCGCCGCGAAATAGGCCGAAAGATCGAGAAACGATTCGTCGCGGCTCATCCACGGCCGGTTTTCGAGATCGTTCGGGATCGCGTTGCCGGTCCAGCCGCTCGCATAGACGCCCGAGTCCTCGGCGTTGTCGTTCCAGGTGACGATCTCGACGATCTCGGGCTGGGTGGCGACGATCGTCTTCCACTCTTCGATGTAGCCCTTCATGCCCTTGTAGTCGCGCAGGTTCGCGCTGTTGTAGGCGGGGCACGGCCCCGCCATGAACGCCTTGCCGTTCTTCATCGCGGCGAGGCGTCCGATCTCGATGCGGCGGAGAAACTCGTCGAGCGTGTTGTCGCATCCAAAGAAAAAGACCCCGTCGCAGACAAACGCCGGATTGTGATAGATGTCCGCCTCCAGGAAATCATACGGCTCGAATTGCGCGTAGCCCGTGCAAACGTAGGCCGGGATGATGAAGTAGTCGCCGCACCCCTGCCTCGTCAGCGCGTCCTTGAGCATTGGATACTTGTCGTAGGTGCGCATGCCGCCGTTCCAGCCCGAGATGACCGGGCGTCCGGCGAAATGGAAGAGGTTCGGGTGGCCGTGGTACCTGACGCCCATGTCGGCGTGGTTGCCGTGGATGATCTCCCCCATCCCGCCGTCGGGCGAGAAGAAGAGCTTGAAGTCCGAGCCCGTCGCGGCTTCAAAGATGTTGGAGGCCGCCGCCATGTAGCCGGCGTGCGGGATCCAGTTTCCCTGCGCGTCTTTCGTCTGCCAGCAGCCGCAGTTGAGCGCCCATCCGTCGAGTCCGTACAGCCGGGCGATCGACATCTCCTTTCGCGCAGTCGGCGGATCGGGCGTGAAGCACGCCATGTAATGCGCGAACACGCTCCGCTCGCCTTCGACGCCCTGCCCGACTGCCACGAAACCGGCGACCGCCCCGAGGAGCAACCCGAAAAGCCGCATTCCACCCATGAGGCGTCACCTGATTTGCAAGAGCGTTCCCGGAGGCGGGAAAACGACGCAGAGGACGCCGGACACCACCTTGGGTTTCAGCTTCGACGCGCCCTCGACGGTCCAGGTCGAAAGCGCCTCCTCGTTCTCGAACGAAGCGGCCGTCACGAGCGCCACGCTGCCCTGGGGCGAACCGGTGGCCGACACCGTGACGTTCGTGCCGAGCAGCACGTCGCCGCCAACGACGATCGTTCCGGCCCCCGTCTTCGCGCATTCGACGGCAAGCGTCGAGTTGTCCGCGATCGTCACGTCGCCCGCGAAATTAAGCGAAGCGCCGGCGGCGACGGAAAGCGCTTGGAATCCGTTCGACGTGTCCTTGGAGCTGCCAAGCCACTTTTCCCGGAGATACGACGAAACCGCGGCGACCTGGGTTGCCGAAAGCGTTCGATTGAAGATCAGCACCTCGCCGTAGCGCATGCCGCCAATGCGGCAGAGCTCGCGATCCTGGGCGAACATGCCGGCGTTCACGCCCGGGAGCCCGACACCATCGCTGCGCGTGTCGGGGATGCAGAACGAAACCACGTGGAGGCCCGCCGGCCACGTCGTGGCCAATGGATCGACCTCGACGCCATCCAGCGTCCAGACGGTTCCGTTCGGCGTCCTCAACCGGTAGTCGCTGTAATTCGGATTGAGCAGCGTTCCACTGTCCGCATGGAAATGATAATCGGACGGATCGCCGAGCACGAACGAATCATGGTCGCCTTTTTTCTCGATGACGACGAACCCGGCATAGACGTCCGTCCTGCGGTCGCTCCACTTCATGCCGCAGGTGTCGGCCTGCGATTGGGCGACGTCATGGGAAAAAGTCCCGAAGTCGAGCAGGTCGAGCCCCGTCGGCGACGCCACGAGCGACGGGCCGGCCGCCGTGGAATGCGGCGAGGTGGACGCGGAGCGGCCGTTGGCGCGGACGTCCGCAATCTGCGTGACGAGCCCGTTCCCGTCCATCGTCAACGTCTGCGTGGCGGACGGGTCGATGTGGAAGATCGCGTCGTTCGTAATGGAGAGGGGGTTCGCTTCGCCCGTGATCGACAGGGAGCCGCCCTGGACGGAAAGCCCCGTGACCGCCTCGGCGGCGGCAATGACGGACGCCGCGCCCGCGCCCGACTTCACAAAGGTGCCCGTGCCGTTGAGAAAGGCGATGTCGACGTCGACATCCGTTTCGAGCCCGGCCGCCACGCCGGAGCCAAACGCCAGCGTGCCGAGCGAAACGCCTTCCCGGGGAAGCCATTTCGCCATCAGCGACGATTCGACGGCCCGACGCTCGTCCGCCGAAAGCACCTGGTCGTAGAGGATCACTTCGGCGTACTCGAGTCCGCCAAAACGGTATTCGCGGTCGAGCGCCAGCGCATTCAGGTTGCCGCGGGCTTCCGGCAGCGAAAACGAAACCAGGTGGAAGTTGGTGCCGAGCGTGAAGTTCTGGGCGTTGACCAGCGCGCCATCGACGCGCCACACGCCGTGGAAGACGATGCTGTTGGCGTTGGCGACGTCCGTGAGCTGCCCGTCGGGCCCGGTGTGGAAGTCGTAAATCCAGTTGTAGGACGAGCCAAGCAGGAAGTAGCGGATGCCCGTCGATTTCGCGCGGACGACCATGAACCCCTCGCGAACGGCGCTGTCGGGGAACGCGAGGTAGCCCGTCGTCCCGTCGCCGGCATTGCCGTCGCCGACGAACGCGCCGCAATCGACGATCGGCATGCCGTTCAGCCCGTCGGCCACAAGCCTGGGCTTGCGCCCGGAATTCGCCGCGACGCCCGTCGCCGGGATCGCGCCGTCTCCGACGCCGTTCCATGTGGCGACAAGCGTGTCGCCCCCCGAGGTCTCGGTCACGAACGCACCGGCGGCCGACGCATCAAGGTGAAGGCGCGGCGCCGTCGCGATTGCGCCGGCGTCGGCGGCGGCCGGCGCGGCGAGGGCGAGAGAGCCGGCGGAAACGGCGATGCCGGCAGGCGCGGACGAAAAGCCGGTCTGGCTGCCTGAAATGGAATGGAGGCTCCCGATGGTCAGCTTCCCGCCGCCGGTCTTTGCAAGCGATGCGCCCTCGACGCCCAGGTTGCGCACGTAAAGCGAATCCTCGACGCCAAGCGCCGCGCCCGCGGCAACCGTGATCGCATCGACGGACGCGGTGCCGTGCACGGCGAGCTCGCCTTGGGCGACGCGCGCGTTCGACGCGTCGGACTGCGAGAACTTCGCGCGGAGCTTTCCCGCCCCCCACTTGTCCATCAGCCCCGGGACGGCGTTCGTGACGAATCCAATTTCCGCGGAAGCATTCGCGTCGGACACGCTGACCTTGAGGCCGTACCCCGCGTCGAGCACGTTGACGTGCGGCGTGAAGGCCTCGGACGCGGAAAGAACGAGGTTGGCGTAGTCGTTGAGCCAGCCGCGATAGCCGAGGGTGCCGAAGAACCCCGAAGGATCGCGGACGGTGAACGTCGTCCATCCGCCGAGCTTGATGTCGTATCCATCGACGCCGGAGAGGGTGTCGAGCGCCACGTTTTGCTGCTGGGGAACCTGCACCAGCAGGCGTCCGCCCGCCGGAGCCGTCGGAAAAGACGCGTTGTCTCCAGAGCCGGGAGGCGTGGACGCCTGCCAGTTGCCGGCGTCGGACCAGATCGCCTCCCCGGCAGCCGCAGTCGTCCAGATGCAATCGTTGGCGAAAAGCGGGACGCCCGCAAGCGCGACGACCAACGAGAGGAATGCAGTCCTTGTTTTCATGTGCGTTTACCTTTGCCTTTCTCGACCTTGGCTTCTTCTTCAAGCACGACCTTGAAGCGGTCGATCATGATGGAGCCGATGCCCTGCGACTCGGAATAATCGAGGTCGATCATGAGAAGATCGCCTTTCTCGAACGTGAGCTTCGGCCTTGCAAAACGCCCCGTCGCCCCGCCGTCGAGGGCGATGGTCTCCAAGACGTTCGTTGCAGCGGACGAAAAATGGCGCATCACGACCTTGATCTTGCCGCCGCCACCGCCCGCGGTGAAATCGATCTCGGGCGCGAACACGCCTTCAACGGGCGCCTTCCAGGCGTACTGCATGACCGAGCCGCCGTTCCCGCTCAGGGAAATCGCGCCGGTGTCCATGTCGAAGTCGACGGACGAGGACCACCCGCCATCGACGAACCGATGCCAGATCGCCGCGCTCATGACGAGCGGGCAGATGTTCCCGTTGTTGAAGGCGTACCAGACGTTGCGGTTGCGATCGTCGCGCGCGGGGTTCCAATGGAGCGGCTTCTTCGCCGCGTCGCGCGAGTCCCAGACATGGCCCTTCGGATAAGGCTTGTCCGGGAACGTCGGGTCGGTGTCGTTCTCGTATTCTTCAAGGTTCGTCCACCCGTCCCCGTCGGGATCGGCCTTCGGATCCGCCACGGTCGCGGTGTGCATCTGCGGAAACTTGCCGAAATAAACCATCTCGAACCAGTTGGGGAGCCCGTCGCCGTCCACATCGCCATTTTCGGAATAATGTTCGGGCTTGATCCCCGGGAAGTCCTTCGCCCACTCCTCGTCATGCCCCGTCCCGTAGCCGACGATCGTCGGATCCTCGCGCCAGCGCTTGGCGGAAATCACCTCGGGCGCCTTGATCTCGCACACCGTCTTGAGAGGCGTGCCGCGACGGACGCGGATGACGACAGGGCCCGGCACCGGCGGCACGTACTCGATGTGCATCCCCGGAGGGGCGGCATAAGGCTTGTGCCCCTGCACCTCGACCGTTGACTCCTCCTTCAGGAACGTGATGATCTGCGTGAACTCGCCGTAGTTCTGCCGACGGGAATGGAACGGAAACGAATCGGGATTGTACGCCGTGCGACGGTAGAAGACATGCACCTCGTCCTTCTCGACCGGCGGTTCGACGCCGTCGTTCTTCCAAAGGTCGATGTAGTGCTTGTTGATGCGCAGCGGCGAATAGCCGTGGCCCGTCGTCGGCGCGAGGCAGCTTGCCTCGCCATAGTCGTTCCACGTCACGAACTGGATGAGGCGCGACTCGTTTTCCATCGCCGCCTTCCAGTTGAAGCGCATCAAGTCGATGCCGTTCCAGGCGATGACGACGCCATGGGGGTTCGCGTACTGGAACGACAGCGGCTGGCTCCAGACCTTCCCCGCGGCCTTGACCGCGTCCGCGGTCGCCTTGCCGCCTGCGCTGCCCTCGCCGCCGCCGAGAAAACCGCCGACGGCATCGTAGATCTGCGCGGCGTGGGCGCCGGCCTTCTCCCAGTCGCCGTTGTCGTTGTCCAGCGAGCCGTGGATGAACACGGGCGTCCCGATCCGCTGGCGGAACGCGTCCCAGCCCCGCTTCTCCGCGGCGAAGCGCTCCTCGATCGAGCCGCGGTTGGCCGCCGGGTCGATGCCGTTTGAAAAATAGCCGAAGAACAGCGGCTTGCCTTCGAACCGCGCGAGATTGGGCGAATCCTTGTGCTTCAGAACGAACTCGGCCGTCTCGACGAACGCGTCGAGCATCGTCTTGCCCTCCGGAACGCCGTGGCACGACGGATCGAAGCAGATCGTCAGGCCAAAATCGACCTTCATTTCCTCGGCCGCCTGGAAGAACGCCTCGAAATTCTCCTTCGCGCCGTCGCCGCCCGCCCAGGCGTCGAACGCAAACCCGTCAAACCCGTAGCGCTTCGCCCGCGCGATCTCGAGCCTGGCGTTTTCGACCAACGTCTTCGGCGCCGGGGGCGTCGGACGAGGCACAAGCGGCCAGTTGACAAAGCGCCCGCCCATCGCCGCCACGTAATCGTTCGTCTGCTTCAGATGCTCGTGCGCGTGCTCGTAGTGCCAGCCCATCGCCCCCGTCCACGCGGGGAAGCATCCCATGTAATGCGCATAGATTTTCTTTTCAACGGCTTCGGAAGCAGCCGCTGACATCGACATCAAAGCGCTCAACACGAGAACGAAGCAAATCGCATGACGGGATTTCATAAACTGAACACTATCAAACGCCGATTTAGAAAGCAAGAGAGAAAAACCAAGGGGCGCCATTGGGTGTGTCAGAATCGCAACATGCTTCCTTGAGTTCCCATGAAACATGGAGGCGTTCCTGATGCCAAATTCAAAACCAATGGGCATATTGGACGCGGGAGCGGCAACCTGCCAGCCCTCACATCCCTCTGGTCTCTGTGTTTCATTCCATTGGCGCAGGCTACGCCGGAAAGCGCCTGTGTGGCGGCTGCGCCGAGTGGGGAATGGCCACGAAAAACAAAAATCGCAGGTGGCGCGGCGCAGGTGGCGCAGCCTTGGACAAGATTGCAAGATTGACAAGATTCCGGGGAGTCCAATCCTAATCCTGCAAATCCTGCAATCCTGTCCAAAAAACGGGGTCTGGGGTGTCCCCGGCCTGAACTACGCTCTTCTCGCTTCTCACTCCTCGCTAGACAGGCACGGAGGCGTGCAGGGAGGGGCATGGCAAGGAAAACACAAAAATCGTAGGTGGCGCGGCGCAGGTGGCGCAGCCTTGGACAAGATTGCAAGATTGACAAGATTCCGGGGAGTCCAATCCTAATCCTGCAAATCCTGCAATCCTGTCCAAAAAACGGGGTCTGGGGTGTCCCCGG
>JBMNOD010000100.1:0-11789 GCA_050942875.1 Kiritimatiellia bacterium | reverse complement strand
GTCGCGGACGGCGGCATCGACCGCGACGGGGACGGGCTGACCGACCTCGAGGAGTTTTTCAACCAGACCGACCCGCGCACGGCGGACACGGACGGCGACGGCTTCGACGACGCCTTCGAGGTCGCCCACGGCATGGACCCGATCGCCCAGGAGGACTTCACCCCCGTCGAACCCGACGAGAACGGAAACGGGGTCATCGACATCTGGGAAGGCACATCGTACCTCTACGGCTTCACGGACGCCGACAACAACGGCTTCGACGACTGCTACGAAGCCTATCATCTCGAACCCGCCTCCGCCGGCAACTACGACGTCCGCGTGGACGTCTTCACGTCGCGCAGCGCCGTGCTGACGTGGACGGCGACCAACGAGACGCGCGGCATCGTGCTCCCCGCCACGGCGGGCACGTCCGTGCGCCTGCGCCTGCCGTTCAAGACGGATGCCCGGATTGAACTGCTCGCGGAGCCCGAGGGCGCCACGCTTCCCGACGGCGAATTGTGGAAGGCCAGGCTTGAGGCGTCTTTCGCGCCTCGCGACGGACAGACGGCCGTCGGCACCTGCATCGTCTCGGATGACGGCGACATCCAGCAGACGGTTCCCAAATCCACATCCGCCATTGTGCGCTTCCCTGTTGGAACGCCCTCGACGCGGGCGTCCACGCCGAGCGGCGGCGGCGTGCTCATCGACCTCCTGGAAAAGCGCTTCGAGATTTTCCCGCCGGACGGCGTTTACCATGCGATTGGCGATGACGTCGGGCCGTTCACGGTCACGAACGCCGTGAACATCGACCAAAACGCCATCCAGTGGAGCGCGGACTACGGGGTGATGACGCCGGCCACGGGCGGCTCTTCCACGTTGACCGTGACGTCGGTTCCGTCCGACGGCGACGAAATCGTCGTGACGGCCGAGGCCGTCCTTGACGACGTCTTCCGAGCCGCGGACACGGCAATTGCAAGACTCTGCCACGGCAGGGAGTTCTCGGTTACGGACTACACGCCGAACTTCTCGCCGCATCTCCGCGAGACGGCTTCCTTCACCGTGGAGCTTCCCGGCTGCCCGCACTTCTTCCAGGAGGGATGGCTTGAGGGCGAAGTGATGCGGGAGACCACGTCGGGCTGGCAGCACGTCGGGTGGCTGGACGTCAGCCCGGCCCAGCCCGGTCACCAGAAGCGGCGGAAGTGCCTGGCCGGCCCCGAGGCGACGGTCTTCTGGGACGGCGTCGCCACGGAGGGCGCCGCGCTTGCCGATTCGCCCGCCGTGTTCACGCTGGGCAAGCAGCCGTTCAACCGAGCGCTCCCCGCCGTCGTTTCCGGCGAGCCCGTCCCGCCGCCCTACTACACCATTTTCTTCCGGTACCGGGAGGCGGACAGCGACACGGCGGAAATCATTGCCGAGGCCAGCACGACCGTGCATGTCCCGCAGGTCGTGAAAATCGAGATGACCGACGAGACGTACAACGAATTCGTTTCGCCCATTGTCTATCCGGACACCTATTGGCCTGAACTTATCGGGAACCCAGAGTTAAATGATGGAGAACCTGTGGAATTATACCCAGGGAGCAGCATGTTGCATCACGAACTGTTGAGCAGCATTGCACAGGTTGCGCAATCGGCCATGCCGGTTGGTGCCAACATCCGGTTCTCAACCTCAAGCTTACCTACAGGCGTAAAAACTGTGACAATTAAGCACAGGGACGTTAACACCAATGTCAAACGCCTGTGTTGGGGAACCACGCCGAGCGAACATGTTTCTTGGAGAAATACAACGCCTTCGGGAAAATGTGAGGTTTATATTGACCGAATTCGCTTTGACCCATGCAACGAAAAGCTCTGTGTTGAATGGGCGGGCGTTCTTCCGTACCTTTATTCCACTAATATATTTCCATATTCAGAGACGGATCTGGTCAAAGTCGTTGCCTACATGTGTGTGCATGAGGTGGGGCATACATTAGGTCTTGTCCACCAAATCCTTTATGGCATAGCTGGACATCACAACTGGGCTCCATTGGATTGGAAAGGGTCACGTGTTCAGACAGAAAACAATTGGTTCATGAATCCAGGCGAACCTTTAGTTTTTCGGTATGACAAGGTTCAAGGGAAGCCCCGCAAGTGGTTTTGGTTAAATGCGAAATACCTGATTTTTATCTTGCCGTCACCGAATGGAGTCCCATGAAAACAAAAAAAATCTCATTTGCCATCCTTTTCCTAGCATCCATCTGCCAAGGGGCCAACCCTGCGGCTGAACTGATGAGCTCCATACAATATTCGGACATCGCCGGAGTTGGCACCATCGAAGGGTTGAGCAACGCGGTCATGACCATCAATGTTAACAACTACTGGCTTGGAGAAGGCCCTGCCGGCCTTCTCACCATCGCGAACTCCGGGGATTGGGAGCCGCAATTGATGCCTCCTCCAGCACCAGGAATCGAACCAGTTTATTCTGAAGACAAACGCCCTGGCATGATGGGGAAGACCGTCGTTTTCTTTGCGATGACAAATGAATGGAAAACCAGTTCGCTCCAACTTCGTTCATTTACGGAGTTCGATTGGGGGCTTGTGAACAGCTTCACAAATATCGGCCCCGCATGCGCCCCGCGATTTTTCGACATTGGCTGCACGCCTTGGTTCGTCGTGGAAACTAATGACGTTGACCGCCTCGCCTTTTTTTCAAATATCACCCATAATATTTTCTATACGAGGAACAGAAGGGATTTCTACAGGGAGCTTAGAGACATATTAAAGCCCGATCTTTCGTGCGATTCTTTCTACAAGGCGATGGCATCCAAGCCGATGGCAGACCTGCTTTGGAGCTCGGAGGAGACGAACCTTGTCGAAGCGCTTCACGATCCATTGCTTGCCCCTCGTTTCCGTCGCCACGCATTATGGACGCTCAAGAAGCGCTTCGATTGGCCTGCGACGAACACCGTTCCCGAGCTGTGACGCGAGGAAAGGCTGCGCCCACGAAAACACGCCCGGCTGGCTGGAGGCGGAAATCATGCGGCAGACCACCACGGGCGGGGATCACGTCGCCTATGTGGATCTCGACTCCTCCAGCCCCGGCCTCGACCGATGGCGCGGGATCACGTCGCTTTCAATGGGCTGCAAACATTTCGTGTGGGACGGGAGGGCGCAGACCGACCCAGCCCAGTTTCCAGTGTCGGGTTTCAAGTTTCCCTCCGTTCAGGGTGTGTGTCAGAATCGCAACATGGTTCCTTGAGTTTCCATGAAACATGGAGGCATTCTTGATGCCAAATTCAAGACCAATCCCTCTCTGTGTCTCTGTGCCTCTGTGTTTGATTCCATTGGCACAGGCTGCGCCGGAAAGCGCTTGAGGCGTCTTTTGCGCCTCGCGACGGACAGACCGCCGTCGGCACCTGCATCGTCTCGGATGACGGCGACATCCAGCAGACGGTTCCCAAATCCACATCCGCCATCATGCGCTTCCCTGTTGGAACGCCCTCGACGCAGACACCCTCATCGAGCGGCGTGGGGGTGTTTTCACCAGAAGGGCGAGAAGGGGCGGGGCGGCTGCGCCGGGTGGGGATTTGGACCACTGAATACACAGAACACACAGAAAGGCAGGCAACAAACCGGGGACTGGGGTGCCCCCAGCCTGAACTACGCTCTTCTCACTCCTCACTGAACAGACACAGAGGCGTGTGGGGAGAGGCGTGGCAAAGGAAACACAAGCTTCAAAAAGCATGGAGAAGCCTTTTTGAGGGGTGGGAGATGGAGTCCAACGGGTTTCTTGCCCCTCTGTGTCTCTGTGCCTCTTACGATGAACCTCCCTTGCCTCTTACGACAAGCCAACAACCGTATTTCCAGAGAAATTTTCCATTTTCAAACCATCCGGAAAGCGGGGTTTCGTAATAGAATGCGTGCCATGTGTATTCTTGTTCGGTGATCTTGTCGATGGCAACAGTAAACGTAGCAACTTTCTCCTGGGTCTGCGCGTTCTGATATTGCTCCCCCCAGGGTTCGGGATTCGTCATTTTCTCGCCCTTTGAAGCAACATCGGCATTGGGCCAACGACATCGAATCCACTTTAACAGAGTTTCTGAAGGATCCTTCCCGTTGATGCAAACGAGAACAGCATTGGTCCGAGCAAAACGGAAGAATCCTTCCAAGATTTCCTCGGGGAATCCATCAATCAGAGTCGTCTCGGGTTTCGGGTTTTCCAATTGTTGACAAACATTCGTCATGCCTTTCTCGAAGGCAATGTCGATTGGGCGGGTGCCATTGCGATCTCGTTTGGAGACGTCTGCGCCATGATCAAGAAGAAACTGAATATAACGTTCATTTCCCAGACCTGCTGCAAAATGGAGCAGGGTCCATCCTAAGGCGTCTTGGCCGAAGGAGCCATCGACGGGCTCGTTGATTTGAAGTCCTGCTTTGAGGAGCGCCTGGAGCAGTTCAGTGTCGGATGTCGTAAGCGACCACTCGGCGGCCTCAGAAAGAGGCGCATGGGCGTCTGGTGTTTCCTCGGCCGCGGGGTCTTCCGCTTTCCGACGCGTCAAGACGCCGGGAGGCGTGCTTGTGAGGATCTCCTGAAGAGGTGTTTCCTTGTCCTTGCAAACATGCAAATCATCGTTCGTCGTTGACTGGCTGTCTTTCGACGTGGCGCAAGACGTGCATGGCATGTACATGCATGCGGCAAGGATGAAGACAGCGTAAAGACTCGTGTGTTTCATTACATACATAAGAACGTGGGTGGCGCGGCGTGGGGGTGTTTTCAACAGAAGGGCGAGAAGGGGGAGAAGGGGCGGGGCGGCGGCGGCGAGTTGGTTTTTGTCCACAGAAAGCACAGAAAGGCACAGAAATTTTTTGTGGTTTTTCGTGTTTTTTGTGGCTATGAAGGGTATTTTAGATTTGTGATTTGTGATTTGTGATTTGTGATTTTTGATTTGGCCGTGGCGGCGGCGCCGAGTTGGTTTTTCTTTATTTTGACACAGGAGTGGAATGTTCACGCATGGCGTTTTCGAGCTTCCGGCAAACTTCTTCCGCGCGCTTTCCAAGAAACATGCTTAAACTCCTGAAACGACCGTCTTGATCCCGATAGCGCAACCAGACGCCTTCCTTATTGCATTGGATTCGGACAATCGACGTGAATGCGATTGCCAGCTTTTTTGAATCCGACACGCAGATGAGCTTGTCCTTTTGAATCTGGTATGACCGCCATGGATTTTCGCGTTTCACCACATGACAGACAACGATCGCACCCAGCACGAGCAACGGCAGCATCTTCATTGAAAACCACACCCCACCTATGCCCATAAACAAGAACGTGGTCAAAACAACGGCACCCATCATGAAGATGAAGATTGGGCGCAGGGTAAACGTTGAGTCCCAGACCTCAGTCTGTGCGGTTTCTGAATCAGTTTCAGTGCTCATCCGTTTCAGTGCTCATCCGTTGGCTTTCATGGCCTATTTTGTCTGCTGCGGGGTCTCGTCGGCTTGCTGTGCGAGCGCGGCGCGCTTGAGGGCGGGCTCGAAGTTTTCGAGGGCCTCTTCGACGAGGCCGACGAGGTAGGGGTTGTCCGTGGCGATGCGGATTTTCTCCATCCCGATCATGCCGGCGATGTTGACGTAGGGCGGCTTCACTTCCTGGCGGCGGACCTTGAAGGCGCGGGGCGGCACGACGCCTTCGTCCACGAAGGTCTGAAGCACTTCGCACATTTCATCGGGGCCGATGTGCAGGCGGTCGGCGACGACTTCGTTCCAGTGCGGGTGGTCGACTTCCTGGGAGAACGAGGACCAGACCTGCGGGCTGCGTCCGGTCTTGAACTGCACCTCGCCGGAGCCGAAGAAGGAGAGCCGGCAGGGGGAGACGACGAGCGGGTCGTTCGCTCGCGGGAAGTAGCCGACTTCGAGCCAGTTGAGGGCGGAGGGGGCCACGACGATTTGGCGGTGGCGGAGTCGGCCGTCCTTGTCCGTGGGGGATGCGCAGCCGCCGAGCAGGAGCAGGGCGCAGCAGGCGAGGAGGGCGTGGCGGCAGAGGCGGGCTGTGGTGTTGAGGGCTGAAGTTTTCATGGAAAGCGGGGGGGAATTACGAATTACGAATTACAAATTACTTTGTCGAGTCGCTAGTCGCTAGTGGCTAGTCGCTAGTGCCGAGGGGCAACTTTGTCGAGAGCCTTGTCGAAAACCTTTGTCGACGTCACCGACGCCATCGACGTCATCGACGCCAGCCCAGGCTCAAGACCCGCCGGAGAGTAACTTTGTCGAGAGCTTTGTCGAAGAAGCGGCTAGGATGCCTCCGGTCTTGTCTCGCGTCTCTTGTCTTGCGTCCTCGCGAACTCTTCGATAGTCCATGGACCATGGTCCATTGTCCTGAATCGGAGGGGAGGCGAAAGAGTGAGTGTGGGCGAGTGAGTGGGGGAGCAAGGGTAAGAAGAGTAAGTGTGGGAGTAAGCGTAAGAAGAGCAAGTGTGGGAGCAAGTGTGGGAGTGGGTGGGGATAGCCACGAAAAACACAAACCTCACTAAACAAGGGGGACCTAAAAGCCGGCGGCTCGGGCGGCTTCTTCGCGGATTTTTTGCAGGCGGGGGTCTTCCTTTTTGTCTTCGGGGATGGGGGGCGGCGTCCAGGCGGGCTTGCGGTTGGGGACGACGACTTTGTCGGGGAGGTTCGTGCCATGGAGCACCACGGGACGCCGTGGTGCTATGGGGGTGGGGGTGGCGTCTTTGTTGATGGGCGGGGGAGTTGTGCTGCCGACGGCTGTGTCCTTGCCGCCGGGCGCGTGGGCGGGGAGTCCGGGGGCGAGGGTGCCGTAGGCGTAGTCGCAGATGCCCTGGAAGATGCCGCGGGCGAGGCGTTCGCGGCCTTCGGCCGTGTTGAGGATCTTGCGGTCGCGGGGCGAGGAGATGAAGCCGCATTCCACGAGCGCGGCGGGCATGGGGGCGTCGCGGAGCACGGTGAAGCGCGCGCGGCGCAGGCCGCGGTCGGCCATTTTCGACGTTTTCACGGTGCGGCGCTGGATGGCGAAGCCAAGCTGCATGTTGCGCACGTCGTTGCCGTTGCCTTTTTGCGCGTCGGTGGAAGCGGAGCGGCCGTATGTCGAACAGGCGCCGGCCGGGGGCAGGATGAACGTTTCGAGGCCGTAGGCGCCGGGGTCGCCATCGGCGGTGGCGTTGATGTGGATGCTGACGAAGATGTCGGCCTTCCATCGCGCGGCGAGGAACGTGCGTTCTTCGAGCAGGAGGGAGGTGGTGTTGTCCTGGCGGGAGAGCTTGACGTCGAATCCGGTTTGCGCGAGGTAGGCGGCGAGCCGTTTGGCGATGTCGAGGACGACGCGGCTCTCGACGAGCTTGCGGTCCTGGGAGAGGGCGCCGGAATCGGCGCCGCCGTGGCCGGGGTCGATGAAGACGCGCACGGGGCGGCCTTGGACGAGGGGCCTGGCCTGGGCGTTGACGAGCGGGCCGACCGTGTGCTTGTGGTCGAGGGCGGAGGGTTTGCCCTTGCGCGTCCTGGGGTCGAGAACCGCGGGTTCGAGCAGGTACACGCACACGCCGTCGATGGTGGCGGACTGGTGGCCGTGCTTGAAGTCCAGGGTCCAGGGTTTCGCCACGGCAGGCTGCGGGGCCGGGGGGGGGGTGATGAGCGGTGGGTGATGAGTGGTGAGTTTGGGGGTCTGTGGATGCGGGCTTGGACGATGGTTCTTCTGCGGGTTTGGGGGCAGGCTCAACGGCTTGTTGTGGAGGCATGGAGGGGGGCGCGGCGACGCTGGCGACGGCGTTGGTTTCGGCCGGGGCGTCGCCTTCGGGGGCGTCGGGGGTGGCGCAACTGGTCAGGAAGAGCGCTGCGAGGAGGGCGGGCCGAAACAGGCGGGAGGTGATGTGGCGTTTGTCGAGCATGTCAGATTCCCAGTTCGCCTTGTGCGGCCATGGGGGATTCGAGCCCGAGGGCCTGCCAGGCCAAGGGGGTGGCGACCCGGCCTTTCTGCGTGCGTTTCAGGTAGCCTTCCTGGATGAGGTAGGGTTCGTACACCTCTTCGATCGTGTCGGATTCCTCGCCGACGGAGACGGCGAGGGAGCCGAGGCCGACGGGGCCGCCGCTGAATTTGACGATGATGGTGTCGAGGATGCGCTTGTCCATCTCGTCGAGCCCGGCGGCGTCGATGTCGAGCAAGGTGAGCGCCTTGTCGGCGATGGCGCGGTCGATGTGGTTGTCGGCGCGGACCTGTGCGTAGTCGCGGACGCGGCGGAGCAGGTTGTTGGCGATGCGCGGGGTGCCGCGGGAGCGGCGGGCGATTTCGAGGGAGCCGTCGGGGTCGATGCCGACGTCGAGGAGGCTGGCGGATCGGCGGACGATGCGTTCGAGCTCGGCGGCGGCGTAGTAGTCGAGGCGCGCGGAGATGCCGAAGCGCGATCGCAGGGGGGCGGAGATGAGGCCGGCGCGCGTGGTGGCGCCGACGAGGGTGAAGCGGGGGAGCTCGAGGCGGATGGAGCGGGCGTTGGCGCCCTGGTCGATCATGATGTCGATGACGAAGTCCTCCATGGCGGAATAGAGGTATTCCTCCACGGTGCGCTGCATGCGGTGGATTTCGTCGATGAAGAGGATGTCGCCGCGGTTGAGGGAGGTGAGCAGGCCGGCGAGGTCGGCGGGCTTGTCGATGATGGGGCCGGAGGTGGCCTTGACCTGGACGCCCATGGCTTCGCCGATGAGGTAGCACAGGGTGGTCTTGCCGAGGCCCGGGGGGCCGGAGAGCAGGACGTGGTCGAGGGGGTCGCCGCGCTGGCGGGCGGCTTCGACGCTGAGCAGGAGGCGTTCGCGCACCTTCTCCTGGCCGATGAATTCGCCGAAGGACGAGGGCCGGAGGCGGTTGTCGAGGGAGGCGTTGCGTTGGTTGAATTCTTCTGTGATGGGTTTGGGCATGGCGATGCGTCTGTTTTACAGGCGGGGCTTGGCCGCGGGGACGGGCCCGGCGTCCGCGAAGGTGATCTGGTTGATGCAGCGGCGGAACTCCTCTTCGCCGCTGGAGAAGCGCACTTCGATGCGAACGAAATAGACGGGCACGGCGCAGCGGTCGATGCGGGTCATGCGCACGGCGTCTTTCTCGGTGGTGACGATGGCGTCGGCGTTCAGGGATTTGGCCTCGTTGACGATGTCGATCACTTCCTGCTGGGAGTAGCGGTGGTGGTCGGCGTAGCGTTTGCGGTGGAGGATGGTGGCGCCGAGCTCTTCGAGGGAGTTTTCGAAGCTCAGGGGGGAGGCGATGCCGGAGAGCGCGACGACGTTCATGCCGCGGAGCGTCTCGAGCGGGTGGCGGGTGCGGGAGAAGGCGCCGACGAGGGCGCAAGGCTCGTGGTTGCACTCCATGATGCCGGCGGCGGGGTTGAGCTCGCGGATGCGGCGGCGCAGATCGGCGGTGTCGCCGTGGCGCGCCTTGGTGATGCAGATGAACTTGGCGCGGGCGATGTTGCCGGCGGGTTCGCGGAGGAAGCCCCGCGGCAGGACGTTGCCATTGCCGAAGGGGTTGGTGCGATCCACGAGCACGAGGTCGAGGCGGTGGAGCAGCTTCTGGTACTGGAAGCCGTCGTCGAGCAGCAACGTGTCGCAACCGAAATGGCGGACGGCGTAGCGTCCGCTCTTGACGCGATCCTTGTCGACGAGGACGACGACGTTGGGGAGGTTCGTCGCGAGCATGTACGGCTCGTCGCCGCTCATTTCGCTGTCGAGCAGAAGGCGGCGCCCGTCGGAGACGATCCGCGGCGGGGTCTTGGAGGCGCCGCCTTTGAAGAGGTCGCCGAGCTTTTGCAGGGCGGTCTTTTCCCTTTTGCGGTAGCCGCGGCTGAGGATGGCGACTTTGCGGCCTTCCCGGCTGAGCTCGCGGGCAAGCATTTCGACCATGGGGGTCTTGCCGGTGCCGCCGACGGTCACGTTGCCGACGCTGATGACCTGGCAGCCGAGCGGAAAGCGTCGGATGACGCCGGTCCGGTAGAGATAGAGGCGGAACTGAACCACCCAGCGATAAAGCACGGACAAGCGCTTCAACACCCAGAGCAAAAACTGGATGGGCCAGTCGTGCCCCTGGTCGTCGCCTTCATACTGGATGAGAGGCAGGATGAAGTTTTCCGTTGCCTCCAGTGACTTCCGCAATCTCATGGTGTGATTTGTTTTCCTTAAGCAAACAACTATAGCGAAAAACGGCCTCCGAAACAAGAAGCCGTTTCGCTTCGCAATCGGTCGGGCGTCGGTGGAGGCCGGCCGATTGCAGTGAGCGGTGAGCAGAGAGTGGAGAGAAGAGAGGAGTTCAAGCTGGGGGCGCCCCGGGCCCCGCTTTTTAGACAGGATTACAGGATTTACAGGATTACATCCACCAAGACAATCTTGTCAATCTTGTCATCATGCCTAAAGCCCCACCCACGCCCAGCCGCCTTCGATTCAGGACGATGGACCATGGACTGTCGAAGTTTTCCCATCGGCTGCACACTTGCTCTTTCATATAGCCACGAAACCACAAAAATTTTAGTGAGGGGCGAGGAGCGAGGAGTTCTGGCTGGGGACGCCCCAGACCCCGTTTTTGGACAGGATTACAGGATTTACAGGATTCCATTCTTCGCGCCCGCAATCTTGTCAATCTTGTAATCTTGTCTGAAACCCACTCGCCCCGGCCCAATTTCCAGTTTCAAACTTCAAGTCCCCATTCGTCAATTTCCGCTCGACAGTCTTGCCGAAAAACGGTAGCATGATCGTCATGAGCTATTGCAGTTGTAATTAATTAATTATATTTCGCGGTGGATGTTTGTCCCAACAGCACTGAAAGCAAAAACAACCAGGTTGGTCGTTTGACGTTCTGTCGGCTTTATGGCATGATGAAAAATGGAAGTTCTGTTTTTGGGATGGCTTCAAATAGCAGACATGCCTCAAGATGGAAATCACCATGAAACGCCATCCTTTTGCCGCCATCCTTTTGACAGGGGGCTTGCTCCAAGTCGCTGTCGCGCACGAAATCCAGATCAGCACCAACCGCTTCGACGTCTTGTTTGAAGGTGCTTCGGTTTCGCCCGATCCTCAGACGTTTATTGTCGCAGACATTCAGCGTTGTCACGATGTCCGGGGGACAAATGTGACGTTCGAACCCAATCTGCCAGTGCGGCACGGATCATATATGCGGGTAGATGTCTTCATGGGGCCCTATTGCTTTGACCCCCTTCTTACACTTGAAGAAGAAAAGTTCAATGTCACGATGCAAGCACAAAGCCCCGCGATCCCAAATGAAGCATTCCCAGCCGTCCGCGCCAAAGCGCAGGCGAGTAGTACAAGGCTTGTCGTGGCGGCTCGCCGGGACGGCGTCGCCCCACCTCCGAGGCGCACCGCGCTGAGCGCGGGCGAAGAATCGCAAGTGGCGACACGCGGCGGGGACGCCGCGTCCACGGATGGCGAACGACCGCGCCGGGACGGCGGGCTCCAGCGTTCCGGCAGATGGTTCGCCCATCGTGAGAGCCGTGTCGTTGGGGACTGCGGGCAAATGGAATTACGTTCACGTACTCGTTCCCGTTCGCGTACTCGTTCACGATCTTCCGTGTACGTGTACGTGAACCGCTTCGCTGGGTACGGGCACGTGTACGGCGAAAATGGCAAAGGGGCACGGACATTCCTGTCCGTGCCCCCAAACCGTGCCCCTGTTTCCGAGGCTCCCTTCACGGCGTTCAGGGCGAAGAGCGGCTCGCCGGGACGGCGTCGCCCCACCTCCGAGGCGCACCGCGCTGAGCGCGGGCGAAGAATCGCAAGTGGCGACACGCGGCGGGGACGCCGCGTCCACGGATGGCGAACGACCGCGCCGGGACG
>JBMNOD010000125.1:0-5203 GCA_050942875.1 Kiritimatiellia bacterium | reverse complement strand
GCGGGCTCCAGCGTTCCGGCAGATGGTTCGCCCATCGTGAGAGCCGTGCCGGCCGTACACGTTCCCGTTCACGTACTCGTTCCCGACTCCCCTCGTTTACGTTTTACTTGCTTCGCTTGCCACGCCACGCGCTGGGGGAAAGGCCGGTCGCGCGCTTGAAATAGTTCGAAAACTCGGAGGAACCGGGAAAGCCGCATTCGGCGGCAATGGCGGAAAGCGTGTTTCGCGAGGACTTGAGGCGGCGTTTGACATGCTCGATGCGCGCACGGGTGATCGCCGCCCCGATCGGCTCCCCTTCGCGTTCCTGGAACCGCAAGTACGCAATCGACCGCGAAACGCCCAAATGCCGCACGACATCCGTCGGCGTGACGGCCCTGCCGGCGTTCTGCTGAATATACTCTTTCGCGCGGAGCACAAGAAGCTCGGCCGGCGGCACGACAGCCGTCGATTCGCGGCGGTGGATCGCGCGAACGGCGTCGGCAATCACCACGCGCCGACCCGGTCGGCCGCGGAACAACCGGTCAAGCTCCTCGCAGGCGCGGTAGCCGACCTCGTTGTGATTGGGCTCGATGCTCGACAGCGTCGGCGAGACGCCGTTGCAGATCAGCTCCTCGTTGTCGACGCCCAGAATCGCAACCTGGGACGGAATGCGAAGGCGGATCGTGCGGCAAAGCTCCGCCAAGGACATGGAGACCATGTCCCACGATGCAAACACCGCAATCGGCTTGGGGGCCTTTCGCAAGAATTTGGCGACGTCGTCTCGCTCTCGCATGACGAGCTCCCGAAAAACGGCGTCCTTTTTCGGAAGCGCCTGGAAAAAGGCGTCCCGCCGCGCAATCGACCAAGGCTCCGTCGGCACGTTCGTCGCAAAAGCGAACGTGGCGAACACGCCGATCTCCCGGAAGCAGGCGGCGGCGGCGCGCCCGATGGCCGCGTCGTCGAGGGTGATGAACGTCCGCGTCGGCAGCCCCGGCTCCGGCTCCCGGCGGTAGTTCGTGAAGACAATCGGAATCTTGACGTCCGAAATTGCAGAAAGGATTTTCGGATCCTCTGGATAACGAAGGATGATCCCGTCGATCTTCCTTCCTTCCTCCGTCGCCAGGAACTCGGCAAGGCGATCGGAAATGTCGGACAGCCTCAAATGCCAAGGCCTGCCCTCGCCCACAGAGCGCAAGATGCCGCTCAACGTGTTGCGCCCGGACGCGCCCGTGATGCGTTTCGCCACAAGAATGGTTTTATGCGGAAGGTCTTTCATAAGAAGGTCTTTCATAAGAAGGTCTTTCATAAGGCGGTATTCTAACCCAGTTTTCAATCCATGTCAACAGATCAAAGTTTGGACAAACCGTCAAATTTTTGTTGGACGCTGGTACATTGGAGTTGACGCGGGCGTCTGCTATGCTTTCCGTGTTAAAACAAGCCCGTTGTCTTGTTTCAATCAACCCCGACACGTGGAGCCATCATGAATCCAGCCAATCGACCATCCAAAAGCAAGGTTTCGCCCCTCTTTTCGTCTGTGACGACGATCGCCGCCATCGCGGCGTTCGCCTGTTCCGCTTCCGCGGCCGACTGCCATTGGACCGGTGCGGCGGGCGACCGCCTGTGGTCCTCCGCCGGCAACTGGGAGGATTCAACCTTCAACCTTCTTCGCGGGCGCAAACGTTTCCACAGCCGAAGCGGCTCGTCGGGACGGCGTCGCCCCGCCCTGTTCCGCACAAGGCAAAAACATGTGGAAGAGCACCAACACCGCAGCCCAATTTCCAACCTATCGCAGCGATTGGGCGCGCCATTCGCGCATGGATCCGCTTGGGCCTTGGATCCTTTGCGATTCAGAACCGCACCCGATTCGATCCACGCCTTGCACCTTGAACCCGGGGAGTGTACAATGTTGGAGAATTTCAAATTTCCAGCCGCCAGCCCCTGGCCTGCTTCCAAGTTCCCGCCCCAATCCCAAATTTCAAGTTTCAAGTTTCAAGTTTCAAAATCCCCATGACCGACCTCTCCAAACTCCTGAATCCCGAACAGCTTGAAGCGGCAACCGCCCCTGACGGACCGCTGCTCATCCTCGCCGCCGCCGGCACGGGCAAGACGCGGACGCTCGTCTATCGCGTCGTCCACCTGATCGAGCGCGGCTTCCAGCCCTCGGAACTGATGCTCATCACCTTCACCAACCGTGCCGCGCGCGAAATGCTCGATCGCGCCGAGCAAGTCGCGCCCGGCATCACCTCCGGACTCTGGGGCGGCACGTTCCACCACATCGCCAATCGCATCCTGCGCAAGTACGGACCGCGCATCGGCTACCCCAACGACTTCACCATCCTCGATGCCGACGACCAAAAGTCGCTCATGGGGCAATGCCTCAAGGCCGAAGGCTTTACACCCAAGAAACACCCCAACTTCCCCAAACGCGAGGTCATTCTGAGCCTCGTCAGCGGCGCCGTCAACCGCGGCATCGACTTCGGCGACTACCTGGAGAACAAAACGAGCGTGCTGGGAGCCAATCCAGACGACATCATGAAAGTCGCCAATGCGTACTATCGACGCAAATTCGACATGCATGCGATGGACTTCGACGACCTGCTCGTCAAGGCGCTCGAACTGTTCAACGAGCATGAGGACGTCAGCCGCTACTACCAGGAGCGGTTCCGCCATGTGCTCGTCGACGAGTACCAGGACACGAACGCCCTCCAGTCCGAATTCGTCGAGCTCCTCGCCGCCGGCCACAACAACCTCTCCGTCGTGGGCGACGACTTCCAGTGCATCTACTCCTGGCGCGGCTCGGACTACCAGAACATCATGCAGTTTCCCCAGCGACACCCGGGCGCCCGCATCATCAAGCTCGAGCGCAACTACCGCAGCCGCCCCGAAATCCTCTCCGTCGCCAACGAATCCATCAAGCACAACACCGAGCAATTCCAAAAGGTCCTGCGGCCGACGCGCGCCTCGGATTCGCGCCGCCCCATTCTCTACGACGTCTATTCCGGCCGCGAGCAGAGCGACCGCGTTCTCGAAATCATCGGCGCCGCGAAGGCCGAAGGCTTCTCCTACAACGACATCGCCGTGCTCTACCGCGCCCACTTCCACTCGATCGACCTTCAGATCGCCCTCTCCCAGCACCGCGTCCCCCACGCCATCACCTCCGGCGTGGGCTTCTTCGAACAAGCCCACGCCAAGGACGTCATCGCGCTGCTGCGTCTCTGCGAATTCCCCGCCGAGAGCCTCGCCTTCGCACGCGTGCTCGGCCTCCTCGACGGCGTCGGCCCCGCCACCGTCGAACGCATCTGGCAAAAGCTCGGCGGCGCCTTCATGGCCGAAGACGCCGACCAGCGCAACAACCTCATCGCCTTCCTGCCCGCAAAGGCGCGCGCGCAATGGACCCCCATCAGCAACGCCATCGCCGAGTGCAAGGCGAACAACAGCACGCCCGAGGCCGTTGCCACGCTGGTGAACGACTTTGCCTCCCGCTTTTACGAATCACATCTGCACAAGACATACGACAATGCCAAAGACCGCCTCGACGACGTGCGCGAACTCGCCGCCGATGTGCAGAGCCGCGGCGACGTCCGTGACTTCCTCACCGACATCGCGCTCATGACGAACGTCGACCGCGAGGGCGAACGCGAAGCCCGGGACAAGCCGCGGGTGCTGCTCAGCACCATCCACCAGGCCAAGGGCCTCGAATGGCCGATCGTGATCATCCTCTGGGCCGTCGAGGGCATGTTCCCCTCCAACCGCGCCATCGCCGAGGACGCGGACGACTCCGAGGAGCGCCGCCTTTTCTACGTAGCCGTCACACGCGCCAAGGAAGGCCTCCACATCATGACGCCACGCATGCGCCAACTCTACGATGGGGGATCCATTCCCTGCGAACCCTCGCGCTTTGTGCGCGAAATCCCCCCAAACCTCCTCGAAAGCAAAGGCTCCTCGTTCCGTCAGCGAAGCTTCTCGTCCTCTTTGCGCTACGGCTACAACCGCAGCTATCGCTAAGAACATGCCGCCCCCGTTCGCGCACAAGCATGTACATGCGCGAAGCGAGGTGGGGCGACGCCGTCCCGGCTAGCCGCTACTGTCCCTAGCCCCTAGCCGCCAATCCCTGCATCCGCTAAAGATCGTAGAGCGTCTCGTCCCGCGTCGGCGGGGGCGTCTTGCCGGAGGATCGAGCGCGATCGCTCGGTTCGAACGTGCCATCGCCCGTGCCGATGATCTCTTCCATCTCGGCACTGACGACGTCGGGATCCTCGCCCGATTCAATCCGCCGCATCGCATCGCGAATGTCCCGATTGAATTGGAGACCGCTCGCCTCGGTGAACTCGCGCATCAGCGCCGCCGCCTGGCGGGGGTCGTCGTCCGGCACGGCGTCGAGCTTGCCGCCAAGACGCTCGACCGCGTCCATGACCCTCGCGTCGTCGATCGGGGCGTCGCCCAGATCATCGGAGAAGTCATTGCCGCTCACCGCGGAAAAATGCGACACTTGCCGCGAAAGCCGCTCCCCGCAATGCGGGCAGTCCGGCTGCGCCTCGACGTTGACCCGTCGAGAAAAGAAATTCATCAACTTGTTGCAGCGAACGCAATAGAATTCATAGATCGGCACGGACTTCTCCTCGTAAACGACCGTCGAAGCAGGTGTTTCTCAATATGATTGCAATATGATAGCACACTGCCACAAGCCGGGCAAGCGGCTTGCCCTTGTCAAGCGTCACAGTTCAGGGACGGTGTTCGTCGCGGGCCAGCCGAATCTTTTTTTGAGTCTATGGGCATAGGTGGAATGTGGTTTTCAATGAAGATGCTGCCTTTGCTCGTGCTGGGTGCGATCGTTGTCTGTCATGTGGTGAAACGCGAAAAATCCATGGCGGTCATACCAGAGGCACAGAGAGGGACAAGAAACCCGTCGGACTCCATCTCCCACCCCTCAAAAAGGCTTCTCCATGTTTTTGAAGCTTGTGTTTCCTCTGCCACGCCTCTCCCCACACGCCTCTGTGCCTCTGGGTCTGTGTTAAAAAAGAAAGCCAACTCGGCGCAGCCGCCCCGACCCTTCTCGCCCTTCTGGTGAAAACAACCCCACCCATGCCGCGCCACCCACGTTTTTGTGTTGGTAATGTGGGTGGCGATCTGACAGGAACCGTGTATACGGGGCTTTGAAGACTGCCGCACGTTGAGGTATGATGTGAAACAGCAGGTGGCATGGTAACCACTTGCTGTCCGCATG